>DUOG01000011.1 GCA_012838945.1 Acholeplasmataceae bacterium
GCAGTCAATATACAGCGGATGCATATAAACAGTTATGTAAAAGTATGAAAGTGTTAAATCTATCATATTCAAAAGGATGTCCATATGACAATGCTCCTATGGAATCATTTAATTCAATAATCAAAAAGGAATTAATAAACCACATGGTTTACAGAGATTTTAATGAAGCAAGATATTCAATATTTGAATTTATGGAACATTGGTATAATAGAACAAGAATTCATTCTTCCATTGGTAATAAATCACCAATTGAATTTGAACAGGAATTATTATATCTGGTCGGGTTAACCTAAGACTCTATAAAAAGCTGTCCGGAAAATCGACCTAGATCCAATTAGTAAGCAGTAAACTAAAAGCAAAAATGTAACTTAATACTTTTTTATTAAGTAACTTTCTAATATAATAACTTGCCCCACCCCGGTATTCACCATCAATTTGATCTCTTGTCATAATCGCATGAGTATTCTCAACTAAGGCAAGAGAACTACTGAAGAATGCAAAAATCCACATCCAAAAAATAACTCCAGGTCCACCGATAATAATCCCTGTTGTTACTCCAATTAGATTTCCTGTCCCAATATGTGTGGCAAGACTTACCAAAAAAGTTTGATAAGCACTTTTATTAGTTCTTGCAAGTTTTCTAATCTTCTTTCTAACTCGCATTTGAGGAAACCTTAGATAAATAGTCCAAATAATACTAACTAAAAAGAAAAAAAGCATAAAAATATTTAAAACAAAATCCATGATTCACCTCATAACATTGTAAGTGAATCACTTTAAAAATATACTATAAATAAAAAAAATAGGCTTAAAAATATTTATTTTTAAGTCTATTCTCACCTTTCAATCGTAAAGTCAAATTTACCATTATTAACTAATACTTTCAACACCCGTCCATTACTGGCATTAAAAATAAATCCATCAGTATAATCATAACCCTCAATTTGATTAATACTTTGACCATCAGAAAGTAAATTATTATTATCTAAATATACATCAAATCCTAAATCACCACCGTCTATTAACCAAATAGTATGGGCAGTTTTAAGTGTACTTGCTTCATTAATAGCCGCTGAGTCTTTTGCTTTATTGATATAACCTGTAATATTAGGAATCATGACAGCTGATAAAATGCCGATGATTGCGATTACAACGATTAGTTCAACAAGAGTAAATCCTATACAGGATTTACTCTTAGTAAACCCCTTATTAAAAATTTTTCTCTTTGTAATTATTTTTTTATTCATCATGTGGAAACTCATCTATCCATCATTACCTTTCTATAAGTACTATAATTATATCATTTTTCATTAGTTTATGCAAATTTTATTGCCTTGATTACTTATCTTTTAAAATAAAATATTCCACCTTAATAGGTGGAATATTTAACATTATTCATCTTCATAAATGATAGATGCGAGTTCTCTGATTGTTGTGTTACCATTAAGCACAGCTTCGCGACATGTATCATAAAGTGATAACATACCTTTAGACTCGGCTAATTTTCTAATTTCTTCAGTCGAAACGCGTTTTTGAATTAATTCTTTAATATCTTCATCGATGAATAAGATTTCGTGAACTCCAAGTCGGCCTTTATAGCCGGTATTATTACATGCCGGACATCCCTTGGCATCATGGATATTGCGAGCACGCGTAATGCCTAAGAATTTCATTTCATGTTCAGTAGTTTTACGGGATACTTTACAGTTTTTACATAATTTTCTAACTAAACGTTGGGCAATGATTCCCACAACCGCATCCGCCACAAAGTATGGTTCAATCCCCATTACCGGCAACGGCCTTTTAACATTATGTAACTGATAATAGGAATATTATCATACCATCTTAATTTAAATTCACATTTAGGACAATGTGACGAAGGAAAAGACAAAGACATTCCCTTAGGTAAACGATAAATTACAACATTTAGGAAACTTCCTATCACAGCACCAAACAAAAAAACTAAAACCGGTATATAAAACATTACGCAAATCCCCATTTCTTAATAGTATAATTAGCACCATCAAATTTTACAGTAACTTTTAAAACAATATTTTTGTATTTGTCAGTTGATTTAAGTTCAATATCATATTCATTATCATCAATATCATATTCATTATCATCAATAGTATTAATATCAATTAGGTAAGAATCTAATACAGTTGACATTTTACTTTCTTCATCAAAGTCATTCAAATAGTCATACATTATATTTTCTAAAATAAGTTTATGCTCAACTTCTTTATGAATCGATGCATTAACTTTAACCGTTAATGTAATCATCCCAACAAGTGCTGACACTAATAAAGATATTAGAAAGACAATCATTACAGTGAATGGTAAAGTGATACCAGAATTACTCTTAATCTTCTTCATTTACTTCACCCCCTAATAGTCCTTTGTAAAGCTTCTTCTTTTGGAAAATTATCATAGCCATTTTCAAATGATAAAGTAAGTGTATACAAATAACTTTCTTCAATACTATCTTCAATACTAATAGTACATATTAATGCATTTGATTTAGTTGTACTTGAAGTAAATGAACTGGTGTAAAACAATGTAACTACAGTTCTATCTTCATTAACACTGTAAGTACCTTCTTCATATAAACTTTCAAGATTAGTTATAAAACCACTAGGATCCGTTGAAAAAACATTAAAGACATTTGTTACTTCATTTAACATATTTTCTCTTGTTACTAGATGTCTTTCAATTCTTCTAATTGATAAAAAGATTGAAGTTGTTGAAATAACCATAATAGTGACAATAGCTATTGACACTAATACTTCTGTCAATGTAAAGCCATTGGACTTTTGATGTTTTAACATGAAGTAACACCACCTTTATTTCTTCTTACTCACCTGTATCCGTGTCGGAAAAATATATCCATTATTAATTACAGATAATGAACCTAAATAACTCAAATATGGAAGTACTTCCTGCTTCTCAATTGGTTTCATTACTTTATAACCTAAATAGTCACTTAATAAATCACAACTATTTTCATCATCATCATTTTCAACATTTAAATAAATGTTTCGGGCATCAAAATTCTTAGTATTATATAATACTTGCTTTACATCATTGGCAATTAGTTTAATTGCATCTCTTTTTAGTAAATAATAATCATTTGAATCAAGATCTTCTTGTTTGTCAATACCAACATTT
Source organism: Acholeplasmataceae bacterium (assembly GCA_012838945.1). Classification (GTDB taxonomy): domain Bacteria; phylum Bacillota_I; class Bacilli_A; order ML615J-28; family CAG-313; genus DUOG01. The sequence continues at coordinate 3,169 of DUOG01000011.1, forward strand.
GATATATGATAACTTTCAACATTTTTACGATAAACGATTATAACAGTACTTAAAGTTGATATATTAACAAAAACAAATGGTTTTGTAAAATCACACAAACGGTTACTACTTAATGATTGACCTAAAGAGTAAGGAGTAAGTACTACTTTTGTTAATGGATGTTTAAGTTTTTTAATGAAGTTTAAGATTTCTTTATAACGAACTCTATCATATAAAGCTATCTTAATTCTTTTTACTTGTTTATTAACTAAACTACTTTTCTGAACAAAGATAAAACGATCTTGATAATCATTATAGAGCCTTTCCATTTCAATTTGAAGGGCCTTTTTTTCTTCCTGCGCTGTCAAACGGGGAATTTCAATCGTCTCTATAAATAAGTTATTACTATTTAACGAAAGTGTAATCGGAGCTTTTTGATAACCATTTTCATTAATAACTCTTTCTAATAATGAGATAACATAACTCATATCTTTTTCAAAAAAGAACACACCTTTTTCTAAAGCAATATGTTCAGTCTTTACAACAGTTGATTTTAGTAGTGTACTATTCACAAATACTATATCAAATGAAACATGGAGATCAGATTGATTCATATTAAGTATTATCTTCTTCATTAGATATGCCTCCTACTATGTTTAAAGCAAAGTTTTTAGTCTTTTCTTCAATATTTGTTATTTTAACTTGTAAAAGATTCCCATTTAAACTTAAAAATTCAATTGAACTAATGTAATTAAGTTCTAAGGTATTTGAATCTTTTCCAAAAATTTTATATGATAATATTTTTAAAGAACCATCAAAAGAAATAATATTATAACTTACATCACTTCCACTATAACTAATTACAGAATCATTTAGTAAAAGTTCTTTTCCATCTATATTATTAGAATCAATTGTATCAGTAATAATTTTGGATACTAATATAATTTCTTGATTCATATTATTAGCCTTTTCAGATGTCCGATAATTTGTTAATAATGACACAACAACAATAGATGCAAGGGCAAAAAACAATGAGCTTACAGCCATTGTGACAATCACTTCAACTAATGTCAAACCATGTGCATCCTTCTTCATCGTTACTGATCCTTTTTCATTTAATATTTAATATAGTATACCATAAATCGCAAAAACATTCTAGAAAAAAGTTAATATCAATAAATCCTAACTTAAGTATATAGTTAAAAACACTGAAAAATTAGTAGATTTTAATATATTTTTGTAAGTAATTCTTCATAGAAACAACATTTTCCTTAAATGTAAATGTCAATATTTTTTTGACCCCCCTCGATAATTTAAAATTGACCCCCCTAGCTCCCTAACCACTCCATTGTTTCTTTTAATCGATAAGAATCTCCTTTGATATTTATCACGATTGCCTTGTGAGTTAACCTATCAACCATAGCAGCAGTTAGGGTAGGATCATGGAAAATTTCTTGCCATCGATTAAAAGTTAGATTGGTCGTGATTATAATTGATTTTCTTTCGTTACGCATGGAAAGCAAATTAAATAACAATTCGCTTCCCTGCTTGTCAAAAGTGATGTAACCCAATTCATCCAAGATAACCAAGTCATAACTAATAAAGCGCTTTTTGTAATTAGTCAATTGGTTTAATGTCATGCTTTCTTTTAATTCGGTTATTAGGTTTGGAACGGTAATAAATAATACGCTTTTTGATTCCATGCAAGCTTTTACACCTAAACCGATGGAGGTATGGGTTTTACCGACTCCTGGATTTCCGACAAAGATTACATTCCGACCTTGTTCGATGAAGCTAAGACTTTGAAGTTCGCGGATTTGATTGGCCACTTCAATTGGGAAGGTATCAAACCTTAAATCAGTCAAATATTTAAGATAGGGGAATTTAGCACTCTTTATGCGCTTTTCTATACTATTGCGATCTCTGCCTACATTTTCTTGCGTTAAAAGGTATTCTAAAAATTGCTCATAACTAAAATGTTGGTCAAGCGCTTCATTGATTGCTTCCTGATAATAATTCTTGATATATGGCAATCTTAAACGATTGGCAAGTTTTCGAATTCTATTCATCGACAACCTCCTGACCGAACAAGCGAGAAGTTAAGTGTAATTGATTCAAACTTACTGTATCAATATCGCTTAAACAATTGCCAAAATCGTTGGTAATCATTTCCTCAATGTCATCCTTTTTGAAACCATATTTGGATAATTCATCGAACGATTCAAAATTTTTTAAAAGCAGTAGAAATTCTTTGGGATTTGTGCTAAAATATTGATTGAAGATGGATTGAAAAAAATCTGGAGCTTGCTTAAGGGCGTATGAATTGGGTAAGGCTTTAGGTTTCTTGAGGAGCGTTTCAATATAGTGAAGGATATTGATGGAATACTCTCCTTTTCCATCTTTTTTTGCATGTTGGGCAATCAAATTGTTTTTATCATCATAAACCATAAGATGATTGGAATAAACATTGCATAATACCCTTTTTTCCACATAACAATCAGGAACCGAATAAAAATTGCCATCAACTGATATTAAAGATAATTTATTGACTTTAGAATATTGAAGACGTCCCAATTCATATGGATGTACCGGAAGCGAAAGAAAGTGTTCTTGTTCTTTTTTAAATTCTTCAAGAAAAGGTTGATTATACTTCTTTAATTCCTTTTCAAAATAATCAAACAATTCTTCTTCACTATCGAATTTATATTTCAAACAAAATAAATTACGCCTGATCTCTTTACCGCCAGTTTCCACATGTCCTTTTTCGTTCCCGCGCCTAGGATTGCATGTTTCAATTACAAATCCATAATAGTTGCTTATCTTAATTAAGTCATCGGTATATTCTTTTTCTTTACTGTTTTTAAAACAGAAACGCTTAACTGCTGTACTCATATTGTCAAAAATGATTTTACGAACAACGCCGCCACAAAAACTAAAGAAAATTACAAGGCTTAAAATAAATGATTCCATTTTTTCATTCCTAAACAACATACTGAATTTGATGTTTGATTTAGGTAAGGAGATGGTTGCTTGGTGATAAATTCTTAATTTTTCATCAATAACCACTTTGACTTGATGAAAGTCATATTGGGCTACTTGACCATATTCGTAATGTTGTTTGATAAAACATTCTTTGGTTTTATCTTTTAACTTGCGATAATAAGCTCTTATTGTTGACTCACTAGCAGTAAAACCTTCACCCTTTAATTTACGATAAATATGAGCAGCCGTTAGTTGTTGTTTATTAGGACCGAGTTTCTTGTTTCTTTCTTCATCAATTTGAATCATTTCTTTTATTCGTTGTTCAACTTCAGGTGTTAAAGCGTTTTTCTTTTTGCTTGATATTTTTCTTACTGGCTTTGAACAAATCGTTTCTTGAATTAAAGCAATTTGGGCCTTATCATTTTCCTGGCTTAATTGTTCCATCAATAAATCATGCTCCCGTGTGTAACGCCTAACGGTGTTTCTGGCTATGCCAAGCTTTTTTGAAATTGACTTTATCGATTCACCTTGTTTGTGCATACTAATTATTTGATTTTTGTCCATTACATTTACCATCCTTTTTCACCTCACAATAGATTTAATCATGAGGTAATTTTATCATAA
>DUOG01000087.1 GCA_012838945.1 Acholeplasmataceae bacterium
GTAGAGATTATTGCGATATATAATATCTTTAAAAACAAAGATTATCAAACTCGATATGAGTTGTGTGTCTTTTTATGTATTCAGCTCTTTATGCATTATAATTCCACTTACATTATGGGCTTTACTTTTAAAAAGTTGCCTTTTCAATTGTGTAATCTTGCAGCATACTTTTTCTTAATTGCGATTGTCTTTAAGCGAAAACGATTATTCAATTTTGCCTATATAGCTAATTTGGTCGGGGCAGCGATTGCGGTGGCGGCACCAGATGTTGAAGATGGAATTTTTAGTTTTTGGTACGTTCATTTTGTAATGGAACATATGCAAGTGTTTGCTATTCCAGTTATTATTGGACTATTAAAAATCTTCCCTCGTTTTAAGAAGAAAGATTTAAAAGATGTCTTTGTCGGCTTTTCTATTTACTTTTTCTTCTGTTTAATCAGTGGAACACTGTTAAATGGACTAGCATTAAAAACGGGTGATACTGGCTTTAAAGTAAACTATTTCTATCTATTCGACCTAGCCAAAATTCATGAATATTTTCCACTCATTGGTCTTTTCAGTAAAAGAGTGGTGTTGTTCGACTATTATACAATTTATCCAATCTTTCAATTTGGAGTTTATGTGTTGTATTTTGCTTTATGTGTTATTTGTTATTATGTTATTGAAAAACTATATGATGTTGCCAATGATCACAAAGAACTCCGACAAGTAAGATTATCCCTTAGAGAAAAACGATTAGAAAAGAAGAAGATTAAACAAGAACTTTTAGAAAATGAAGGATAGAGAGCAAGCAGGTGAAAGCATGATTAAAATATCTCATTTATATAAAAAATACCATGGGTCTAAAGTATATGCGGTTAAGGACTTATCATTAGAATTAAAGTCTGGAGAAATCTTTGGTTTCTTAGGACCTAATGGTGCTGGAAAAAGTACGACCATTAAATGTTTGGTTGGTTTATTACCTTATGAACAAGGAGAAATCACCATCAATGGAATTAACTTAAAAGATGATCCCATGGGTGCCAAACTAGAAATGGGTTATGTTCCGGACAATCACGCCGTCTTTGAAAGGTTGACGGGACGAGAATATGTCAACCACATCGCCAACTTATACAATGTAAGTTTGGAAGACCGTGAAGAACGAGCTGAAAAGTTTGTTAAGATGTTTAATTTACAAGAAGCTTATGATCATCAAATCAATAGTTATTCACATGGGATGAAGCAAAAGATTGCGGTTATAGCGACTTTAATTCACAACCCTAAGGTTTGGATTTTGGATGAGCCTTTAACTGGACTTGACCCTCAAAGTGCTTTTCAATTGAAACAGGCGATGAGGGACCATGTTAAAGAAGGAAATATAGTTTTCTTTAGCTCTCACATTCTAGATGTTGTTCAAAACTTGTGTAATCGAGTGGGCATCATTAAAAAGGGAGTTATTCAGGGATTTTATGATTTAGAAGAAATCAAAAAATCTAATCAATCTCTGGAAGAGATCTTCATGAAGGTAATCGCAGAAGTTGATGAAAAGGATAAGGTTCTCCATGAGTAATATTATTAAACTAGTTAGATTGCAAGCTGATAATAAACTAGACCTTTTCAAAAGCGATCGAAGAAAGCGACTAGCCGCCCTTTTTAAGTTTTTAATAACCCTATTCTTAATAACAGCCATTGGCTATGTGTTAAGTTTAAGAATCTTCTTTACGGGGATAAAATCTAATGTTGAACTGATTTCTTTTGTGATTACAATCACCCAAGTAATATCCTTTATTTTTGCGGTGGGATATGTAATATCAGATCTATATTTGAATAAAGACAACGTGTTACTTATGGTTTTACCAGTATCACCGAATCAAGTCTTTATTTCTAAAATGATCGTTTTGTACTTGAAAGAATTAATTATGAATACCCTCTATACTTGTCCATTGTTAATAATCGTTGGATTAAGTTTTCCGGGTATTAATCCCTTATACTTTGTATTGATGCCAATCCTTCTCGTCATTTTACCATTATTGCCATTGTCGCTAGCGGCCGCACTTTCGGTGCCGCTCATGATGGTTATAAGGTTCATCAGTAAAAGACTGGTTATTTGGAGTACCGCCATCTTTAGTTTGGTGGCAGCAGGCTTCCTCTTATATATGAAAGTTATTAACTTGATAACCTATGTCTTTAATTCTGAGAAAAGACAGATTGAAGCAATAATGGAATTTAATGAAAAGGTCTTATATTACGGTAAATGGAACTGGCCTTCTTATCAATTAAGTAAAGGTATGGTTAATATTTCTGATACCTATTGGTTCCTACTCTTTATGTTACTCATTGTAGTGATCTTTACCGTAGGCATTATTTTAGTAAGACCATTCTTCTTTAAGATCTCTATGGGAGCGATTGAAGGAAATGCTCAAAAAGTAAAAGTAGGTAAGAAACGAAACAAGGTACATTCACCGTTTGTCAGTTTACTGCTAAAAGAAATTAAAATGGTGTTTCGCTCACCAAATTATCTTTTCCAGTATTTCCTTTATGTAATATTAATGCCAATCATTGTTTATGCTTATGATGCTGTTTTATTACCGTTTACTAAGAATGCCATTGGAAACAAGATGGTGATTGGAGCTCATGTTTTAATTGTTTCGGTGATGGCAATGCTCAGCAATATCGTCAGTGCTAGTGCCATATCGCGTGAAGGCGGTGCTTTCTATATTATGAAAGTATCCCCAACCGATTACCTCACTCAAACAGGAGCCAAGATCGTCTTCAATATGATCTTTTCAATTACGATGATTATCTTAACGGGACTTGTTTCCTTAAGGTTTATTGAATTAAAATACGTGCTTGTCATTACACCGGCGGTGATATTTGCATCGCTTGGTCATATGTTTTTAAGTTATGAACTCGATTTAAAGAAACCAATGGTTGATTGGTATGATACTAATGAAATATCAAAAGTCGGAGGGTCAACCTTCAAGTCAATCCTTTTTGGATTAGGCATAGCATTAGCAATGGGACTAATGATCTTTGATTCAGCTAGTATGAGTCAACTTTATAAGTTGTTGTTATTTAGTATTATCTTTTGTGGGTACCGAGCATATATTCTCTATCTACGAGTTGCCTACTGTTATGATAGGATCGAGGTGTAAGTATGCGTAAGTTAGTATTTATTATCTTAGCCTTCTTACCAATTCTCTTGATTGTAACCATTGGGATTGCTAGTAAGGTCTACTCACAAAGGACTTATATTTATGTTGAATCGGTTGTCTTTACCGATGAGTTTGAAAATGAATATCCAAGTGACAAAATCATCCGATTATCACCCGGAAGTACTTATCAACTGTATTATAAAATATATCCGGAACTCGCAACTAATCAAAAAGTCACTTTCTATAGTGATAATACCGACCTTTGTACGGTCAATAACAAAGGGGAAATTGTGGTTGCTGAGGATAACTACGGAGTTTGTTATATTACTTTGCAAACTGAATGTGGCAATAAAACCATTAGAATACTGATTAATGTTGCTGGAACAAAAGTTACAAGTATCAAACTACCAGCAGAACTCAATTTAAAAGTAGGGGCGCAACTTGACCTTGATGTGGAGATTTACCCGCTAACCGCCACTAATAAAAAGATACATTGGGAATCAAGTGATAACAGTGTTTGTCAAGTTGATGTTAATGGTAGAGTAAAAGCAGTAGGTGCTGGAATCGCCACCATCACAGCAACCAGTGATGATGATGAATCAATTAAAGCTACTACAACTGTTGTTGTTACAGAAAGTGCTGATATCAACGTTAAGAACCCTTATATCACTTATGTAATTGAAAACAACACATTTGATTTAACCGATATGATTGAATACCTCAATCCAGAAAGTGAAGCATTAATTGAGTATCAAATCATCTCTGGTAAACAACATGCCTCAATTGAAGGAGATATCTTAACCTTCAATACAACTGGGGTTATAAAGGTTCAAATAACAGTTAGAATTGGTGATGATACATATTCACCTACCTATACTGTTATCTTTAGAAATAAAAATTAATAATTGGGAGGAAGTTATGAAAAGAGGTTTATTAATTTTAAGTTTACTATTAGTTGTAGTGGGATTAGCTGGCTGTTTAGATGTAAATCCTAAAAACTACAAAATTGAAATCAGTGCATCAACCCTAGAAGCGGAGGCTGGCGATACGGTTGAATTAAGTTATCAAGTTACTCCACCAGCCTTAGATAAAGTGGTGACATGGGCTATAGTTCAAGGTGAAGAAATTGCTGAAATTGAAGGGAATACTTTAACGATTTCTGAAGAAGCAGAACCAAATGCAGAAATTCAAATTAAAGCAACCCTTGAAAAATCAGAAAGTAACACCTTAAAAATAAA
>DUOG01000012.1 GCA_012838945.1 Acholeplasmataceae bacterium
ATGCTGAGAAATTAGGCAAATTTAAAATACCAGATATCAAAAAAAGAAATGATTATGTTATGTGGCTTCAGGTCATCAAGAGGGCAAAGTATCTATATGGTGTCGAAGAACCACTAGGAAGTCATCGCATAAGAAGTGAAGGCATATCCGCTAATAAAAAAAAGTTAGTGGGTTATCATTGGAAAGTATATAGGGAATTTGAAAAGCTATCTCTGCTTAAGTCTAGTTATTTGGTTGTTTACTGGATTGTAGCAACCTTGTTTAAATTAAGGTAATCATCTAATTTATCGGACCTAGGTGCTTACTCACACGAACATTGGAACGTGTGTCCGTATAATAGATATGATGAAGGGCTTAGGCTCACTGTCTCCGGGAGATCCATAGGAAGTTCTCTCCCCATGTGTAAACCTAAAAATAATTTATCATACGTTGGAGGTGAGTTTTTGTATAAAGTAGGGATGTGTGGGCACTTTGCTCGAAGTAAGAATTTATCAAACGGACAAACGATTAAAACTAAACAACTACATGAAGAGCTTAGTTTGGTAATTGGAAGAGAAAGCGTTTACATTGTTGACACACACCAATGGAGAAGGAACCCAGCTAAATTACTTGTTAATTCTGTTAAATTACTAATCCAATGCGAAAATGTTATAATACTTCCAGCTCATAACGGCATAAAAGTTTTTGCTCTGTTATTTTCCCTCTTAAATAAATTTTTTAAAAGAAAGTTGCATTATGTAGTCATAGGGGGATGGTTGCCAAAACTATTAGAAGAAAATGCTACCCTTAAGAGGCACTTATATAATTTTGATGGGATTTATGTAGAGACAAATGTAATGATTAACAGATTAAAAAAAATGGGATTTAAAAATATAAGATACTTACCAAATTTTAAAAGGCTAGATATTTTATTATATGAAGAACTGGAGTATACAACATCAGAACCATATAAACTTTGTACTTTTTCTAGGGTGATTAAAGAAAAGGGTATAGAGAATGCGATAAAAACAGTCCATAAGATTAATAGAAGGCAAAATAGAACTGCTTATACATTAGATATATACGGTCAGATAGAAGACAATTACAAAAAGGAATTTCAAAAATTAATAGAATCTTCCCCGGAATATGTGAGATACAAGGGTTTAATTGATTACAGTGAAAGTACGTCCGTTCTTCGAAAGTATTTTGCATTGTTATTTCCAACTCAATTTAAAACAGAAGGAATCCCAGGTACTATTATTGATGCATATACAGCGGGATTGCCAGTTATTGCATCAAAATGGGAGTCATCAGAAGAGATTATTGATCAATATAGTACTGGGATAATATATGATTTTGATAATGAAAATGGATTAGAAGAAAGTCTCATGAAGGTATTGGCTAATCCTAAAATGATTAATCAAATGAAAGTAAATTGTTTAAAGAAAGCTGAGAAATACACACCAGAGGTTGCTATTAGCGAGTTTATAAAATATTTATAAGAGGTATAAATATGGGATTAAGTTTTTATAACATAAAGAAA
>DUOG01000134.1 GCA_012838945.1 Acholeplasmataceae bacterium
CACCAAAAGTCGTCAACTATATCTTTCCAATTACTTGTGTCCCCCCTTTGTTTCAGTAAGCCTTGGTGGTACCAAGCGGTTACACACCCGGTAGCTGTCACCACGCAGCGTAATCACATGAGCGTGGTGGAGTAGCCGATCGAGCAGGGCTGCTGCCGTGCCGGGGCTGGCAAACAAGGTGCCCCATTCGCTGAAATCCAGGTTGCTCGTGACAATCAGCGATACATTTTCATAAGCCTTGCTTACCAGTTGGAATAGATGATCTGAAGCGGTCTTATCCAAGGTTAGATAACCCACCTCGTCTAAAATTATTAGCTGGTTACGTAGAAGACTGCGCATATATTGCGGAAGGCTGCCATCGGCCAGAGAAGCGTACATCTTGGAGGCCAAATCGTCCATAGTAGTAAACAGCGTGTTGTACCCGGCGTTAACGGCCTCAACACCAAGAGCTATAGCCAAATGGCTCTTCCCAACCCCCGGGGGTCCCAGCAGGATCAGGTTCTCCCGATTTTCGATAAATTCCAGGGTGGCCAGATCCCGTACCGTTTGTTGACTCACTGAAACCTGGAATGAGAAATCAAATTCGTCCAGTGTTCGCCAGACCGGGAAGCGGGCGGCCTTTAGCCGCCGCTGCTTTTGAGTAGCTTCCCGTCCGGCGATCTCTTGTTGAACCAGGTACGCCAGAAAATCCAGGTATGAGGGTTCCTCAGTAAGCGCTACTTCGTTGATAGCATCTAAGGTGTGCCGCACATGCCGGAGTTTTAATCGCTTCAGGTTTTGTTCTAGGATTTCGCGATCAGCTATGCCGATGGTCCGGATCATCGGGTCACCTCCCCAACACCATAGTAGCTCAGGTCACGCTTCTCCACGTCCACATTCAACTCCGTAGGAAGGGGCTTTGTTTCAACACCGGTAAGATCCGGCAGGCTTTCTGGTGCTATTTCAAAGCGCCTCAGAATACCCTTTAAGGAACCGTAGCCAAAAGCCTTATATTCCAGTGCTCTTTGCATGGCCAGGCTGACAACAGCAGGGGAATAAGCCTCGGCCAAGGTGATGATCCTTTCCATCTGGTCCCGCAGGGTCCCCGCCCGACTCTGGCTTAAGCCTTGCAGGTACGCTGAAGCCTCCGGCGCAAGTCCTTCGAACTTGGCCTGCAATGGGTTAGCGGCAGTTGTACGCAGCCGGGCACGTTCGTGCCCAGGGTAGTGTTCGTCTCGGATGATGCGCTTGCCACGTCCGTACTCAAGCCGGATGGTATCTACTACGTCTTGGCCCTCTAAAAGTTCCAGATGGCTTTCATAACGCCGGAAGCGCACCCGTTTCCGTGCCCACCGGGACGGCACTGAGTACTGGTTGCCTTCTACCGAGATTAAGCTAGTGCGTGTAGCATGGCGGTTCTCCAACACAAAGGGCCGGGTAGATACCGTCAGGGGGCGCAGATAATCCCGCTCATCGTTTAACCGCTGCCATGGGATCTGGCCGGTGGTGCCGTGTACCCGGGTGTTAGCCTTGTTGTTGCACCAGTCTAATGCCTGGCGGTTCAGATCTGTCAAATCGCTAAATTCGCAGCCGTAGAAGAAGTTCCGGCGCACGTATTTAACTACCGATTCCACCTTGCCCTTGGACTCAGCGTCGTAGGTCCAGCAGGCCCTCGGCATAAACCCACAGGCTAAGGCAAAATGCAAGAGGTCCTCGTTAAACCGTACAATTTTGCCCACCCGCTCGGAAACCACGATCTTGGC
>DUOG01000088.1 GCA_012838945.1 Acholeplasmataceae bacterium
ACGAACCAGCATAATTTAAAATTTCTTCATCGGTGAGAGGTCTCTTCCTCTCATTGATTCTTTCTTTTAAATTATTGATTCTTTTTTTAAGTTTGTTTAACATAATAATCTCTCCTTTTATTTTAGTCTTTCTCTCCATAATAGGAGGTGTAAAATTCGCGTAAAATATAAAAAGAAAGAGTCCTTGTTCGGGACTCAGTCTTTTTTTTATATGATGTCTAATTCACGCCAACTTGTTAATCTAAGTTTTTTATTAGTACCAACTGCTCTGAATACTGAATCGTCGACAGGTCGCACTAATACGGAATCATTTTCAATATAACGAACTTCACATATTATGCCCTTATCTAGACCCCTTTTCATAACACAAAGGTCTCCCACTTTTAAATTTTCAAATTGTTGTTTATTCATAACATCATCTCCTTTCATAATAGGAGATGTAATATTAGCGTATACATACTAATCTTTTATTATATTAATATGTTCTAAATTTATTACATCAGAAACACCCTCATAGTAAGGGGTTTCAGCTACTACAACGCCTGTTGAGTATCGAATACCTTTACAAATATCTCCTTTCTTAAAAACTTTACTTGGATTTCCACCATTATCCCAATAGATATCTTTAATTACTTCGAATGTGACTTCCCTTTTGTTTTTCATAATATAACCCCTTTTGATAATCTTAACTTCATCCTGAATTTCATTAACTATTATTTCTTAGATATCTAATCAGTATCCAAACGAGCCATAGTCCACCGGTCAACATAACTAAAATAAAATCTAGAAGTATACCAAACGTACTACGCTTTTTAGTTCCTCTACTCATATTTTTTTTCTCCTTTCCTTAATTATTTGTAAATATCACTAACCCCTACAATTCTATTGTTGATAAGTAATACGAGAAATCGATTCGGTCTTTAAACTCCTGCACTTTTCCGTCATTCCAATTCTGTACAGGGCGATAATACCCAGTGATTCTACTGTAGATTTCTGTCTCCTCACCGCAATCCGGACATTCGGCAACTTCACCATTCAAATATCCATGGTTCTTACAAATAGAGTAAGTCGGGGATAGAGTATAATATGGAAGCTTATAGTTTTCTGCAATTTTACGTACTAAACAGGCAGCCGCTCTCCAATCTGGAAGTTTCTCGCCAAGGAATGCATGAAATACTGTACCAGAGGTGTAAAGCGTTTGAAGTTCGTCCTGAATGTCAAGAGCCTCGAAAATATCATTTGTATATCCAACCGGCAGATGAGTAGAGTTAGTATAGTAAGGAGTTCCATTTTCATTAGCAGTAATAATATCAGGGTATTGTTTTTTGTCAAACCTGGCAAAACGGTACGCAGTCGATTCAGCAGGGGTAGCCTCAAGATTATAAAGGTCTCCGTAAAGCTCCTGATAATCGCTTAGACGCTCTCTCATATGATTCAGAATATCTTTAGCAAACTTCTGAACTTCTGGAGAACCCATATTTTTACGCAGCCACTTAGCATTCAGACCAGCTTCGTTCATACCAACAAGACCAATTGTGGAGAAGTGGTTATTTAATGTTCCCAAATATCTTTTGGTGTAAGGATATAATCCTGCGTCTAAAAGCTTAGTAATGAAAGTCCGCTTAATCTTAAGAGAGCGAGCTGAAATATCCATCAAACGGTCAAGTCGTCCGTAGAAGTCTTTTTCGTTTTCAGACAGATAAGCAATTCTTGGTAAATTAATAGTAACTACACCAATTGAGCCTGTGGACTCACCAGACCCGAAATATCCGCCAGACTTTTTCCGCAGCTCTCTCAAGTCAAGTCTAAGGCGACAGCACATGGAACGTACGTCGCTCGGCTTCATGTCCGAATTAATATAATTAGAGAAATATGGAGTACCGTACTTTGCTGTCATTTCAAACAGAAGTTTATTATTTTCGGTCTCATCCCAGTTGAAATCTTTTGTAATAGAATAGGTTGGAATAGGATATTGGAACCCACGTCCGTTGGCATCGCCTTCAATCATAATTTCAATAAAGGCTTTATTAACCATATCCATTTCTTTTTGGCAATCGCCATATGTGAAATCCATTTCCTTACCGCCAACAATAGCAGGGAGGTTAGCCAAATCGTTTGGTACCGTCCAATCTAAGGTGATGTTACAGAATGGAGCTTGTGTACCCCAACGTGACGGCGTGTTTATACCAAATATAAATGACTGAATACATTGTTTTATTTCTTTCTGGGTAAGATTATCGACCTTAACAAATGGTGCTAAATATGTGTCAAAAGACGAAAATGCCTGAGCTCCGGCCCATTCGTTCTGCATAATACCGATGAAGTTAACCATCTGATTACAGAGGGTGGATAGATGACTTGCTGGAGTGGAAGATATCTTTCCTGTCACTCCACCTAATCCTTCTTCTATAAGCTGTTTCAAACTCCAACCTGCACAATATCCAGTAAGCATCGAAAGGTCGTGTAAATGGATTGCACAGCTTCTGTGAGCCTCTGCGATCTCTTCATCATAAACTTCTGATAACCAGTAATTAGCTGTAACAGCTCCAGAGTTAGAAAGTATTAAACCTCCTACTGAAAAGTTTACTGTCGAATTTTCTTTTACCCGCCAGTCGTTGATGTTAATATAATCATCGACCAGCTCTTTGTAGTTTAAAACATGTTCATCGTTTCTCATATCGAGTCATGTTCCTTTCTTTATATATTTTTTTTAGAAAAAAGAAAGAGTCGTTGTTTAACGACCCCTTCTCTTGATTTTATTTTGTATGGATTCTTTTATACTTGCTGCTTTTCCACCTATCGTTTGTCTAACTTGGGGTATAGACATTATCGCTATCGCCATGCTTGCGGCGGGAACAATTATTTGTCCAATCCAAAGTCTTACCTCACGACTAGCTTCAATTTGCTTATAAGTCATAATAATAACCTCCTATCAAAATATAGTCTTCCATAAAAGGGGGTGTAAAATTCGCGTAAAATATAAAAAGAAAGAGCCCTTGTTAGCGGCTCAATCTTTTTTAAACTTCTTTTAAATAGAATCTTATCGTTACTTTTTTTTATCATATTCGGACCATTCTTTTTCAGTGGCCCACATAACATTACC
>DUOG01000013.1 GCA_012838945.1 Acholeplasmataceae bacterium
AGATTTGTGGTATAATATATAAGTCTAATAAGGGTATTAGACGTGTAACACGGTATTCCGCTGCATTATGCATGAATGCTTTAGTGAAGGAGTGTGAATATTATGAGTCAAAAATTAATTGAAGCCGTTACTTCAGAATATTTAAGAAACGATATTCCTGAATTTTGGCCTGGCGATAACGTGAGAGTTCACGTTAAAATCAAAGAAGGCGATCGCGAACGTATTCAAATTTTCGAAGGTTTGGTAATTAAACGTCAAGGTGGCGGCATTAGCGAGACATTTACAGTACGTAAGATTTCATCTGGAATCGGTGTTGAAAGAACATTCCCAGTTCATACACCCAATGTCGCTAAAATTGAAGTTGTACGCCGTGGTAAAGTGCGCCGTGCTAAATTACATTACATTCGTAAATTATCTACAAGAGCGGCTCGTATTAAAGAAAAACGCTAATTCAAAAGGATGCATTTTGCATCCTTTTCACCTTTTATATTAGGCATTCATATACTAATGCGAGGTGCAATCATGTATTTTTTAGTAGGGATTAAGGGGAGCGGAATGGCAGCTCTGGCGCTTATCTTAAGTGATTTAGGTTATGAAGTTGCTGGAAGTGATGAAAGTAAATATTACTTTACTGAGGATAAATTAAGAGAAAGAAAGATTAAAATTTACCCCTTTAGTAAATCGAATATTAAAGAAGGATACATATATATAATTGGTAATGCTTTTGAAGAGGGGATCGAAGCAACCAAAATAAAAGAATGTGGATATCCGTATTATAAATATCATGAGTTTATTGGAAAATTTTTTGAAGGAAAGAAAATTGCTGTTAGTGGAACTCATGGTAAAACTACTACAACAACCCTTCTTAAGGATATGTTTTCTGCCAAGAAAATATGTTATCTAATTGGTGATGCTAGCGGAAAGGGATGCCCAAATTATGAGTATTTTATCTTTGAGGCGTGTGAATACAAAAATCATTTTTTAGCCTATTCACCAGACGTTTTAATTATTAATAATATTGAGCTAGATCATGTTGACTTTTTTAAAAATGTTAAGGAAGTATTTAAATCATTTAGTAAATTAGCCAATCAATCAAAGATAGTTATTGTAAATGGTGATGATAAATATGCATCTAAAATAAAACATCATAATAAAATAACCTTTGGTTTTAAGAAAAAGAATGATGCTATAATTGAAATCATTGATCAAAGAAATGGATATATTATTATAATATATTACAACAATGAGAAATATCGCTTTATCTTACCGTTTACCGGTCTCCATATGATTTATAATTTTGCATCAAGTTTCCTTGCTGCTTTAACTTGTGGTATTGGTTTAGATGAAATTAATCAGGCATTAATAAACTTTAAACTCCCCAAAAGAAGGATGAATATCTTGAGTTATGGTGAATCATTTTTGGTGGATGATTATGCTCATCATCCAACTGAAATAAAAGCTTTGTATCAAGCCCTAAAACAAAAGTTTCCTAACTATCCATTGAGGGTTATTTTCCAATCACATACCTATTCAAGGACCTTTTGTTTCAAAAAAGATTTTGTTAAAGCATTGATGCTTTTTGATGAAGCATATGTTGATAAAGTCTTTTCATCAAAGAGAGAAAAAGAAAATGATACATTAGAAAAAAAGGTAAATAAAGCTTTTAAAATGTTTCCTCACTTTAATTTGGATGTTTTAAATAGGATAAAAAAGGATGAAAAAGCCGTTTGGATATTTATGGGTGCTGGCACTGTAAATGAATACATAAAAGTAATAAAATAATAACAATGAAAAAGACTAATTTCTTTTTCATTTCCATTGATAAGTAGGTCGAAATATGGTATACTTATTATGAAAAGAGAAGGAATAAGAGGTG
Source organism: Acholeplasmataceae bacterium (assembly GCA_012838945.1). Lineage (GTDB taxonomy): Bacteria > Bacillota_I > Bacilli_A > ML615J-28 > CAG-313 > DUOG01. The sequence goes on from DUOG01000013.1 coordinate 1,877, forward strand.
ATTAAATGAATCAAGTTAAAATCTATGATGTTGCAGGGGCTGCCGGTGTTTCATTGGCGACAGTATCACGGGTTTTAAATCATCCGGAAAAAGTAAAACCGGAGACGCGAGAAAAAATTGAAAGAATTATTAAGGAGTTAGGGTATAAACCCAATTTAAATGCTAAAGGATTAGCAAGTTCTAAATCAACCACGGTTGCGGTTATGGTTCCCGAACTGTCCCGAAGTAGTATTGCCGAAATGATTAATGGAATCGCAGACTGTGCCCGACGCAGAGGATATTTACTCAGATTGTTTGTTTTCAATCCTCCAGCCAACTCACCACTTACTCCAATTGAATCCGAAAAAGAGTTATGGAGGGATGTTGTAGCCTCCGGTGTTGATGGTGTTCTTTATGTTAATGATGAAATTACTGATGAGCATTTAGAATTAATCACTGATGCATCTAAGCATGTAGTGTTAACCAATACAGTATGTAATGACCCTAGTGTTCCTTCAGTTTCCATCGATTATCAAAAAGCTGCTTATCAAATTACGAAGACAATGATTGAGCGAGGAAATAAAAATATTTGGTTAATTACTTCTGCTAAAAAGTATGTTGCTAACGATTTAAAAGTTAATGGATATTTAGAAGCAATGAAGGAGGCCGGATTAGAACCACAAATCATTCCGGTATCTGGCAAAACCGAACTCAATGAAGTGACTTATCGTGAACTTCTTGATAGCAAGAAACATCCAGATGTTGCGATTGTTGTGCGTGACTCAATGGCCGTGTCATTCTTAAATATTGCAAGAACCTTAGGAATTAAAGTTCCTGAAGATCTTCAAATCGTTGGATTCCAAAATACCCGTTATGCCGTTCTATCAAGACCTAAATTGACTTGTATAAATACTCCAATTTATGAATTGGGTGAACAAGCAATGGATTTATTGACCAATCTCATGGAAGACAAAATGGAGGAAGTCGGCGATCTCCAAAAACTTATTGACTATAATATAGTCTGGCGTGAAACAACCAAGTAGGTTAGGACCTAGTAGTTTATTAAATGGTAATATTAGAGACTTAGTGGATGGTGAAAACTAAGACCATTAATAAATGAATTACACCTAACTGGTATCTACAACTTAATATTGAGTGCAAAGCTTTTTGCTTTGAATTAAGGTGGTACCGCGAGTAAAATCGTCCTTAAAGTATAAACTATTATATATGATATATTTATATATAATAGCTAACTTTAGGGATTTTTTAATTACACAAGGAGGAAATACTATGAAACTATTTGAAGAATTAAAATGGCGTGAGTTGATTTATGACACGACCAGTGATGAAATTGAAAAGGTATTGAATGAAGATAAGGTTACGTTTTATTTAGGGGCCGACCCAACAGCAAACTCCCTTCATGTTGGTCATTTGGTTGTTTACCTACTTGCCAAGCGTTTAGAAAAAGCTGGCCATCGTCCGATCTTTTTAATCGGTGGGGCAACCGGTTCAATTGGTGATCCAAAGCCAGGGAGTGAACGCCAACTACTTGATATGGAAACCTTAATGAAAAATGCTAACAGTTTACACAAACAAGTTAAGAATTTATTCAATTGTGAAATGGTTAATAATTATGATTGGACTCATTCAATTGATGTTCTTACTTTCTTAAGAACATATGGTAAATTCTTCAACGTTAATTATATGATTAATAAAGATACAGTTAAATCGCGTCTTGATACCGGTATTTCTTATACGGAATTCTCATATCAAATTCTCCAAGCACTAGACTTTGAGCACTTATACCGAAATTATAATTGTACCCTTCAAATTGGCGGCCAAGACCAATGGGGTAATATTACTGGTGGAATTGAACTTATCCGAAAGATGAATGGTTCCGAAGCAAAAGCTTATGGCTTAACCGCTCCACTAATTACAAAGAGTGATGGAACAAAGTTTGGTAAGACTGCTGGTGGTTCAGTATGGCTTGACCCAGAACTCACTAGTCCATATGCTTTCTATCAATTTTGGATTAATACCGCAGATGGAGATGTAGTCAAACGACTCAAACAATTTACTTTCTTGAGTAAAGAAGAAATTGAAGCGTTAGCTGAATCAGTAGAAAAAGAACCACATCTTCGAAAGGCTCAAAAAGCCCTAGCCGAAGAGGTAACAACTTTAGTTCATGGTCGTGAAGCCTATCTTCAAGCTGTTAAAATATCAGAAGCTTTATTTAGTGGTAATGTTTTAGAGTTATCAGGTAAAGAAATCCTAATGGGCTTTGAAGGTTTTGAACAAACTGAATTAGAAGAAGATATCAATTTAATAGACCTACTAGTCTTATCAAAAGCGGCAGTTTCCAAAAGGGAAGCAAGAGAGTTCATTAAAAATGGTGCTGTTTTAGTTAATGGAGAAAATGTTCGTGATTTAGAATTCGTTGTTACAAAAGAAAGGGCCATTGATCAAAAATACACTGTCATTCGCCGTGGTAAGAAAAACTACTATCTAATTGCACATTTATAAGAACCCGAACAAGGGTTCTTTTTTTGATGGAAAGACATAATAAGTTTTTTTACCGTGCGTATTTTATGAGATAATTTAGTGCCGATTAAATCTATAATATGTTATACTTATTAGAGGTGATAAAATTGAATGATAAATTATTGGGTATCAATAAACTAATTGAAGAAGCTATTAAGGATGGAGCTTTTCCGGGTGCTGCTTATGCATTAGTTACTCCGGAAGGAACCTTTGTTAATAACTTAGGAAACATAACAACTGATCCTAATCCGATCCCAAATACAATTGATACGATTTATGATTTGGCTTCAGTTTCTAAAGTTGTTTCAACAACTACTTGTATTATGAAATTAATTGAAGAGGGTAAGATTAGACTATATGAGCGAGTTAGTACCTACGTCCCTGAGTTTTTGTGGAAAGATGTAACGGTTTGGGACTTATTAACTCATACTTCTGGTCTGCCAGCAGATGTTATTCGTTCTAAAGAAATCTTGTCAAAAGAAGAGTTGTGGAAACGAATCTTTTTGGATCATTTAATTTATCCAAAAAACACTAAAATTGTTTATTCTGATCTTGGTTTTATCATTCTTGGTCGCATTATTGAAAATGTAACCGGAACGACTCTTGACCAATATGCTCATAAAAATATCTTTGAACCATTAGAAATGATGGATACGGGTTATAACCCTAAAGATAAAGAACGCTGTGCCCCAACCGAAGCAAGAGCCGATCGAGTTTATAACGGAATGCTTCAAGGACAGGTTCATGATGAAAAGGCCTTTATTTTAGGCGGAGTGGCTGGACATGCAGGATTGTTTTCAACCGCTGGAGATTTAGCTCACTTTATCCAAATGATTTTAAATAAGGGGAAATATAATGGTAATCAAATACTATCGCAAGCTAGTATTGATTACTTCTTTAAACCACAAGTTGAAGAAAAAGTTGGCATATCATTAGACACCAGCAAGCGAAGTTTAGGTTGGATTGTTAAGGGAAGTTACAGTTCGGCGGGTGACTTAGTCAGTGATGAGACAATCCTACATACTGGATTTACCGGCACAAATATTTGGATTGACCGAAAGAATGAGATTGGCTTTTGTTTGTTAACTAATCGAGTTCATCCTACTCGTGACAACTTAAAAATTATCGACGTGCGAACCCGAATTGGAAATTATATTATTGCTCATTTTGGAAAGTAGAGGTATGAAAATGGAAATCAGAAACTTTAATGTTACTAAAGATAATATCTTAGAAATGGTTAATTTGTGGAATGAGGTTGTAAGTGAACGTGGATTTTATAAACCTCATACTCCTGAAAGTATGGAAAGACTACTCTTTAATAGTCCGGAGTTTTCCAGCGAAGGTGCTTTTGGAGCCTATGTAAATGGAAGGCTAATTGGCTTTAGTTGTGGCATTATCCGAAAAGCTGAACTAGAAAATCCTGAAGCAGTAGGTTATGTTAATGCGGTAGTGGTTAAGAAGGAATATCGTAATCAAGGAGTGGGAAAAGCACTGCTTGAAAGTGTGGAAAACTATTTCAAAAAACACAATAAGAAAGCAGCGCGTTGTGTCTTTTTAGATCCGGTTAATTATCCATGGTATATTCCAAATACCGATAAACATGATCATCCGGGTTGTCCGGCTGTTCCGATCAATAGCCCAGAATACTTTTTCCTTTTACATAATGATTATAAGGTTGAGGGTTTTATTGATGCATTCCATCTTCCTCTAGATGAATATCAAATGCCTCAATCAGTAGTTGAAAAGATCAAAGAAAATGAAGCCAAAGGAATTAAAATAGAACTTTATGATGCCAGTCGTCACTACGGGTTAGAAGAGTTTTATCAAAACATTCAAAACCCTTCTTTTGAAAGAGCGATAAGAAGTAATTTAGCACTTGAAAAACCTAATCCATTCTTAGTGGTTAGTGTTGATAATAAGGTTGTTGGTTGGACTGGAGCTATGTATACTGAAGAATCAGGACGAGCACATTTTGATGGAATTGTAATTGACTCAACTATTCGTGGTGGTGGTGTTGGTAAGGCATTATTCTGCACCTTGTGTCAATATTCCAAAGAACATGGTTCTAAATTTATGACCTTCTTTACTGGTCTGGAAAATCCAGCTCGAAACATCTATTTATTTGCTGGGTTCAAGATTATACAATCATTTGCGATTATGAAGAAAGGATTGAGATAATGAGTAAAGTAATAATGGCCATTGGGGCCCACATCGGAGATATGGAATTAACTGTTGGGGGTGTCCTTGCAACCGAAGCTTTAAAAGGAGCTAAAATTGTAACGGTAGCCTTAACCGCCGGAGAACGCGGCAATCCTAAAGGTGTTAGTCAAGAAGATTATCGTAAACAAAAGGTTGCTGAAGCAAAAGCTTTTGTTGATACCTTAGGACCAAATAATGAAGCCATCGTTTTTGAATATCGTGATGGTGAACTACCAAACAATGAAGAAGTTAGAATTCAAGTAGCTGAATTAATTAGAAAATATAAACCATCAGTTATTTATACTCACTGGAAAAGTACAATGCATAAAGATCATAATAACACTCATCTCATTGTTCCTGAAGCACAATTTTTTGCGGGGATCGATGTGGGTGAAAAGGTAAAAGGTGAGCGCCACTATGCACCAGTTTATTTTGCGGAAAACTGGGAAGATGCAGATGACTATGTACCATATATATATACCGAAGTATCAATTGAAGGATATCAATTGTGGTGTGAAGCCATAAGAAAACATTGGTTTATTATGAATAGTTCATCGTTCAAATATTATGATTATTATACTCACTTAGCACGTGTCCGTGGATGTTTGGCTAATGTGATGTACGCTCAAACCTTTGCTGTCTATGACCGCCAAAAGAGAATCATCCAAAAACAAAGTTAGAAAGGTTATCAAAGGGGCAACACTAGGAATTGTTTGTCCCTCCTTTTATACTACCGCAGCCGAAAGAGTTGAAAGGTTTTTATCGTTACTAAAGCAACGTGGATATAATTATCGATTGGGAAAATCAACTTATTCCCAAGATGGATATCTAGCGGGAACTGATGATGTGCGCGCTAATGACTTGATGGAGATGTTTCTTGATGATGAGATTGATGCAATCATCTGTTTGTTGGGAGGCTTTGGGGCTTCAAGAATAGTGGACAAACTAGATTATCAACTTATTAAAAATAATCCCAAGTTATTAATCGGCTTTAGTGATATAACTGTTTTGTTAAATGCACTTTATTTTAAAGCAGGAATCCCAAGTGTCCATGGTCTTGTTGGCACCTTCTTAGGTCATCCAGAAATTGATGAAGATAGCATTAATGATTTTTTTGAAATCTTTAATAGTGATTATCAAGGACGCATCTTAAAAAACTACCAAACTCCAGCCCTTACTTTAGTTCCAGGTGTCAGTGAAGGAGTCATTGTTGGGGGCAATTTAAGTTTAATTACTGCACTTCTGGGCACCCCTTATGAAATTGATTTTACGGATAAATTGGTGTTAATTGAAGAAGTTGAAGAAAAGCCCTACCGAATTGATCGAATGTTTTCTAGTTTAAGATTAAGTGGAGCCTTAGAAAAAGCCAAAGGTTATATCTTCGGCAAGTTTACTGAATGTACGGGGCCCACTAAATCATATCAAGCTTTAATCAATGAGTATTTTAAAGATTTAAATGTACCGGTTATTTATGAATTTCAAACTGGACATGAGCTTCCTTTCATAAACGTCCCTATTGGTTTAAAAGCAAAATTGGATGCACATAATAAAGAGATAACAATCTTAGAAGGCCTATATCAAAAATAGATGGAAGTGAAACCTTGTTAACAAAATCAATGACAATTAAAGAAAATCATTTGTATATTGGGAGTTTTAAAGCAAGTGATCTAGCCAAAAGATATGGGACTCCCGTAATCATTTATGACGAAGAAGAAATAAAAAAACAAATTGAAGCCTTTATAAAATACTTTAAATCAAATAAATATCAAACTCATATTGTCTATGCTTCCAAGGCTTATCTTTCTCCATATATCTGTCAATTAATTGATGATTACCAAATGGAGATTGATGTGGTTAGTTTAGGAGATCTTTATTTGGTTGAAAGTAGTGGATTCCCTTTATCAAAAGTGTTGTTTCACGGCAACAATAAATCACTAGCTGAACTAGAGTATGCAGTAAGTCATAAAGTTGGAATCCTTGTGGTTGATAACTATGATGAATTGATGACGATTATGGAACTTGCAGAAAAGTATCAAACTGTTGTTAATACAATGTTTCGCATCAATCCAGGGATTGAAGCATCCACTCATGAATACATTCAAACTTCGCTATTAAGCAGTAAATTTGGTGAAAGTATTTTTGATGAAGAAACAATTGATAAAGTGATGAAACTATATGAAAAAAATCACCTCGTCCACTTGCTTGGTTTTCATGCTCATATTGGTTCTCAAATTGTTTCAGAAAAACCCTTTATCGCTTCTGCAAAAACATTAATTGAATTTACAAAAAAAATTCAGGACCAATATAACTATAAACTTTCAGCAGTAAATTTAGGGGGCGGCTTTGGCATCAAATATTTAGATAGTGATGAAGAATGTGACCTTAGCCACACTCTACCAAAGATGATTGAAAGTATTGATGAATTGATAAATGAATATGAGTTATCAATCTCTGATATATATATCGAACCAGGAAGAAGTATTGTGGGAAAAGCAGGTTTTACTCTTTATCAAGCGGGCATTATTAAGCGAACCTACGGTGGTAAGAACTTTTTGTTTGTCGATGGGGGAATGACTGATAACATCAGACCTGCTCTTTATCAGGCAAAATATACCGTTAAAATTGTGGATAAAATGGAAGATGAACCAATCTTGAAAGTCGATGTTGTTGGCAAGTGTTGTGAATCGGGCGACATCGTCAGTAAAGATGTGATGATACCAATGGTATCAAAAGGAGATTATGTTGGTGTCTTTGTCACTGGTGCCTATGGATATGCGATGGCATCCAATTATAATGGAGCATTAAAGCCACCGGTAATCTTTGTTTCCAACGATAAAATAAAGGTAGTTAGTCGGAAGGAAAGTGTAAAAGATTTAATGAAATTATATTAGGAAGGTAATTTTATTTACATCTTAACAAGCGATTTATACATCTTACCGGCTCATATATTTACATTTTTATATACTTTAAGTATAATTTAATTGCGGAGGTAGATATGAAATTCAAAAGTTTCTTCGTCGCTCTAACCTTAATATTTTGTATCTTGTGCTTAGGTGGATGCGATGAATCCGAAGCCGAAGGTGCCTTAAGAAGATTAAAAAGGGCAATGAATGAGGTCATATCAATTGCGGTAGAATTGGACTTGCTGAATGACTCCCATCTCACCCATACTGAGCTTGCCATTGAGACGGGATTCATGAAAGATTCGACTGGGTCACTTCCTAAACCAGTTGAGTGCGAAGCATTACTACAAGATGTTGTTAGTATTCGATCCGCTCATATTGATATTATAGACACCATTGCCCATTTAAATTTGTTAAAGGACAAGATCGAATATCTTATAAACAAAATAAGAAATAATGAAGCATTATCAGCGCAACTCGATATTGAATACATTAATCAAGTTATTAAAAGTATTCAAGATGAAACGAAGGCTTTAAAAGATACCATTGGTGGTGTGTTTAGAGTTTATCGTTTAAAAGTTGAGCCACATTTAGGTAATGTGGTTGCCAAAGCAGAAGAACTTAAGACAACTTTTGAAGGTATTATATCATCTCTGGCGAGCCGAGAATTATCGCTAAAAAGGGTTGCGAATCATTTAATAGATATTGAATATGAATTTTCTATAATGGTTGTTCAAGAATGAAAATAACATTAGTTCATGTTGATAACTTGAATGAGATGGAAATCACCATTCGCCACAATAACCCTAGTGAAGCGGCTCGAATTAAGAGGCTTCTTGAAGCCTCTCAATTTAAACTTGAGGTTAAAGACAGCAGTGCTATTGACACAACAGAAGTCTTGATGATTGATCCCCATCAAATATATTATTTTGAAAGCGTGGACGACAAAGTCTTTTGTTATTTGGCAAACGAGACTTATGAGACTAATTATAAATTATATGAACTCGAGGAGATCTTAAGTCAATTACCGTTTTTGAGAGTAAGTAAGGGAGTAATTGTTAACATATCGATGATTAAATCATTTAGGTCTGCTTTAAGTGGTAGGCTTATATGTACCTTAAACAATGATGAACAAATCGTAATTTCCCGAATGTATGTAAAACTACTCAAAGAAAAACTCGGTGTTAATAGGGGGTCAAATAATGAAAGCAATTAAGAAATTTGTCGTTGATTTAGGTATTACCTATGTCATAGTAGTTGCTCTATCATTAATTGTAGCTACTTATTTAAAACATTATTACAACCGTGAACTGCCTTTTATAGCAACTACAGAAAGATTATTATATATTGCAATCTTAATTACGGGTGCAATAACCCTAATTCGTATTGAAAAAATTAATGTAATCATTCGCTTAATATTAAGTTATGCAATGGTATTACCAACAGGATTTATTGCTAAGAAAACCTTTGGCGTGACAATATTTAAAACTCCATTGATCCTAATTTATGCTTTGGTAATCATTACAATTATATATGGAATATCACTTTTCATAGCAAAAACTAATTTGTCAAAAGAAGCACAAGAATTAAATAAACTCATTAGAAAGTAACCAGGCCAAGGTCCGGTTATTTTCTTTTTCTATTGAATTTTTAAACTAAAATATGTTATAATTAATATAGGTAAAGAACTATAAATATATATGAGAAATCATTTCACAGTGACTTCCAGGATTGGAGATAAGATATGGATATATATGATAGCCATGCTGATATCTTTTATGATTTATGGCAAAAACACCTTCAAGGTATAACTGATCCCTTTGGAAAATACCACTTAGAAAACCTCACCAAAGGTGGCGTTAAGGGTGGTATATGGGTGGTTTATTCCGATGAAGATTTTGATGTTTTAGAAGCTTATCGAATTGCCTTAGAAGAATATGCCCCTTACCGAGATCGGTTTGATGTCATCTATGGCTTAGAAGGACTAAGAAATGTTAAAGATTTAGCAGCATTTGATCATTTATATCAAATGGGCATTCGCCATGCTATGCTCACTTGGAATGAGGCGAATCATTTAGCTACTGGTGTTTTGGGTAACCCAAATCGCGGACTAACCCCGGAAGGGAAAGAATTCTTGCATTACATGGAAACAAAAAAGATGATTGTTGACCTTTCTCATTTAAATGAAAAGAGTTTTTATGAGGTTCTAGCAACTACTAATAAAAATATCATTGCCTCTCATTCCAATGCATATCGGTTATGTCCTCATCTACGCAATCTTACTGATGAACAAATGAAAGCGATTGCTGAGGTGGACGGGGTGATTGGGGTAGTGGCGGCTCGTAATTTTGTGTCATTCAACCGGGATTTACAAAACGTCAAGGGTTTAGTTGATCACATTGATTATATCTCCAATTTGATTGGTGTAGAACATGTGATGTTAGGATTAGACTTTATGAATTACTTAGGTAACTATAACAATTCTAATCTTGATGATTTAAAAAATGCTTCTGATTTATCTGTTTTAATAAAAGAAATGGAGATTAGGGGTTATCACAAAGAAGAAATTGAAGCAATTTGTTATAAAAATTATATAAAGGTAAAGGAGAAGGTTTATGAAAAAAGTACTAGTAATTAGTTGTTTGTTGATGGCACTCTTTTTAGGACTAGCAGGAGTCCAAAAGGTTAGTGCTAATACGGATTATCAACCAAAACTTTTTGAGCTAAGAGGTGTTTGGGTTGCTACCGTTAGTAATATTGATATTAAAAAGCAATTTGGAACAACGGAAACACAGATTAATCAATATAAACAACAATATATTGATATCTTGGATACCTTGGAAAGATACAATATTAATACGGTCTTTTTCCAAGTTCGTCCTGCCAATGATGCTTTTTATCGTTCGGAATATAATGCGTGGAGTATGTTCTTATTAGGCGATGGCCGCGATCCGGGTTGGGATCCACTTGAGTGGATGATTGAAGAAACCCATAAACGAGGAATGGAGTTCCATGCTTGGTTAAATCCATATCGGGTTAGTGCCAGTACAATGACACCTAATCCTGATCAAACTGTTGAAGAAATGAAATGGTCCTATATTCAGTATCGTCAACAACAAGTGGAGGGTCAAAATATTAAAAACCCACTCTATCGAAAAGTTACTGAAGGATCTCCTGAATATAAGGAATTGATGGAACAATTTGTTTATGGACTGAGAGAAAATAAAATATTCTTAAATCCAGCTAAACAAACAACCATTGATTTTATTACTGATACTGTTGAAGAAATAATGGTTAAATATGAAGTGGATGGAATTCATTTTGATGACTACTTCTATCCATCTGGTGGTATTGAAACCGCAATCGAAAATAAAGACTATGCTCAATATGGAGCAGGTATGACCCTTAATGAATGGCGTCGCAGCAACGTTGACCGAATGGTAAAAGCAGTTCATGATGCGGTTAAGGAATTTAATAACTCGGGAGTTCGCAGTCGAAAAGTTCGCTTTGGCATTAGTCCAGCAGCAGTTTGGGCTTCAGGTCGCCTTAATGCAGGTTCGCGCTATATGCCAGGGGGAATGGATGTCCCAGGTGTCAACTACAGTAGTTACTTTGATCTACATGCAGACACAAGAAAATGGGTATTAGAAGAATGGATTGACTATATCCTTCCTCAATGCTATATGGACTTTTCTTATGAAGGTGATTACCGAGCCGTTGTAAATTGGTGGGCAAATACCGTCAGTCAAACAAATGTAAAACTTTATATCGGTCTTGCGCCATACCGTTATGCCGGCGATAGTCCATGGAAAGACCCAGAGATTATTCAAGATCAATTACTATATAATAGTCGTAATCAAAATATCAGTGGAGCGGTTTTATTCTCATATAAAAACTTACCACATCAACCAGGCAATAATCCCCTAAATGCAGCAAACTATTATGTGCGTCAACTATGGTCTAGAAAAGCATTGACACCAATCTATGCTGGCGATCAAGCTTTACCAGTTGCTTCAACTGAAATTTCTGGTTCTCGCACTAGCTATGGACATCAAGTATTCTTTGATGAAAAAGAAAATGCCCTTGGATATGTATTGTATCGCTATGGCATTGATGAAACAGTAACTGACAGTAGTGATAAGATTTATAAAGTATTCAATCAAACTACTGGAAGTAAACGCCATCGAATTGATGTGGAAGATACCAATGATTACAAATATGTGTTAAAAATCGTTGACAAAAGTGGAGCCTTCCAAGGTTCTCAAAACGTTTATTTGACTACCGACTTCCCACAAAATCAAGCGCCTGTTATTAGTAATTTAGTGATTTTTGGTGGAAATAATCAGTTGCCACTTTTCACAAAAGTGCCAATCACTTTTGAGGTAAGGGATAATGAAAGTGAAAGTGTGCAAGTAACTCTTGAAATTTATGAAGGTACAAGACGTCACTTGAATGTCACCCTCACTCCAAAGAACGGCAACCAATACGAATATATGTGGGAAACCTTACCGATTGAAGTATCGGGATTGATTGCTAGAGTTACGGCCTTTGACGGATCTGATCAAACAGTTCTCGAAAGTGCACCATTTGATATTGTGATTGCTCGCCATGAAAAACCAACTGGTTATAAAATTAAAGTTGAAGATAACAAAGTAATTATTACTAATGCTACCGGCTTAGAATTTAGTTTTGATGGTAAAAATTATTTTGATGAAACCGAATTTGATGCTCCTGATACTAAAGAATTTGATCTTTACATTAGAGTTAAAAAGTCAGGTGATTTGGAAGCATCACTTCCTGTTATAGAAAAAGTAAAAGTATCAAGTGGTGGTTCCGGCAGTAGCTGTCAGTTTGGCTCAACCGCCCTCACAGTCTTTTCGACATTAAGCTTAGCAGCTATCTTCCTATTATTAAGAAAAAGAGGTTAGTAAATGATTAAGTTAAAAAAATACCAAAGTGATGAGTTTGTTACATATTATGATTCAGATGAAGTGGTTACACTTCCCGAACTTTATGAAAAACGACCAAATGATGTAAGAGGTGTTTGGGTATCAAATGTTGCTAATATCGATACACCGATTATGAAGGAAAAAACAGAATATCAAGAATACTTACAAAAGATGATGGAAAACATTGCTTCATATAACATCAATACCGTTGTCTTTCAAGTTCGTCCGGCTAATGATGCTTATTACCCTTCTAAATTAAATCCTTACTCTCGTTTTATTACTGGAGTAGAAGGAAAGGACCCAGGATTTGATGTCTTAGATTATGTCATCAATTTAGCAAAAAAATATAACATTAAAATCCATGCATGGATCAATCCTTATCGAGTAAGTGTTCGTTCTTTAACTAATGACAACCTTACAGTTGAAGAGTATTTGGCTACCCTTGATGATTTAAACTTTGCGAAAAGAAATCCACATTTAACAATTCAAGATTCTTCTGGCAAGTTAATATTACGACCAGCAGCCCCTGAAGTTATTGACTTTGTGGCTCAAACTATTATGGAAATTGTGGAAAACTATGATGTAGAAGCGGTTCATATTGATGATTATTTCTATCCATATGCTAAAATTGATGAAGCTTTGGAGCAAGAAGATTATGATAAATATGCCCTTCCAAATGAGAGTTTTGCTGATTTCAGACGTCGAAATGTTGACAACATGATTAAGCGAATTTATGATGATTTAAAAGAATTTTTTGTCAAAACAGGCAGGAAAGTATTGTTTGGTATAAGTCCATTTAGTGTCTACCGAACTAATAAAAAATATAAAGAAACTGGATGGGAAAAAGGATCACGCCATAGTGGTGGGGCTCTTGAGTGCTATACCGATTTATATTCAGACATCTATAAATGGATGAAAGAAGGATGGATCGACTATGTCGTTCCTCAAGCTTACTTCCCATTTGAACGAAAAGATATCACTTATCATGATATTGTTCGCTGGTGGAGTGAAATTTCTAAGACAACTAATACAACCTTATACATTGGCCAAGGGCTTTATCAAATGGGAGCTAAAGATAAGCCAGAATGGTCCAGCCCAAATGAGATTGCCAATCAATTAAAATACAATCAAAACTTTGATAACATCGAAGGAACAATCTTTTTTACCTACCATGATTTAGTTAAATCGGATAATGAAATTAAAAATCAAGCTTTAGAAACGATAAGAGACTTGTGGAAATAAGAAAAATGCTTAAGGGTGACGACCATCCTTAAGCATTTTTACTGTCATCTTTGAAATACCATTTTTTTCTCTATTTCCATTTATTATATTTAATACCATATTATAGGTAAAAATGGCCTGTTTTTGGCTGTCCAATTAATGGAATTGGCAAATTTGGTGTTATATTCTGCTTGAAAAAAAACGCTTTCTATTATATAATATATTAGTATTATAGGATAGCCCTTTTTTATAATAATGAGGTGAATTTATGTATCAAATTATTCCCTATGTAAAAGAGAAAGTATACCTTGATGGTAAAATCAAAATATCAGAGATCAAAACCTTCTTTTGTGACCCTCTTTTACTAGAAATAGCTCCTGAAGTTCAAAAGATCTTTCCTCAAATTACCCTAATAAATGATTTAGAAAAAGCAGATATCATCATAAGTTTAGAAGCATTTGCGAAAGAAGAGTACAAGATCGAAATTGATAATAATAAAATTTTGATTAAAGCGGGCTTTCTTAACGGATGCTTTTATGCATTAATGACCTTAAAGCAAATTATTGCTCAAGTAGATGATGAAGTGTATAACTTAGTTATTCACGACTTTCCATCACTCGCAATTCGGGGCTTTATGATGGATATCTCACGTAACAAGGTTCCTAAACTCGAAACGCTAAAAGCGTTTGTCGATAAGATGGCGGAACTTAAGTACAACCATTTTGAACTATATGTTGAAGGCTTTTCCTTTGAATATCGTAGCTTTAAAAACTATTTAGAAGAAGAAGGATATATTACCGTTGAAGAGTATATTGAACTAGAAAAATATTGTGCGAGTAAAATGATTGATCTTGTTCCAAATCAAAATGGACTTGGCCATATGACTGATTGGTTACAACATGATGAGTTTAAAGATTTGGCTGAAAGTCCAGATGGTTTCTTTATTTGGGGAGCTCATCGAGCACCAAGTACTCTTAATGTCACTGATGAGAGAAGTATCAAACATGTCAAGCGCATGTATGATGATATGTTACCTTACAGTAATTCACCTTATTTTAATATGAACTTTGACGAACCGTATGAACTAGGTGAAGGTAAAAGTAAAGAATATTGTGAGAAACACGGAAAAGAAAAGGCGTTTATTGATTATTTAAATACACTATATCAACATGTAAAGCAATACGAAAAAACTGGTTTGATCTGGGGTGACTTTTTGCTAAAGCATCCTCAAACCTTAAAACAACTTCCTGAAGATTTAATCTTCATTGATTGGGGTTATCACAAATCTTATCCGTTTGATGAGCATCTTAAGATGTTAGCCGAACTTAAGATTCCTTTTATGGCGGCACCGGGAACAAGTACCTGGTCATCAATTACTGGAAAGATTGATGATATGATGATGACTGTTAAAAACAGTACCACGCACACAAAATTAAATCACGGATTAGGAGTCTTAATGACTGACTGGGGCGATATGGGCCATCTTCAATATCTGCCTGTTAGTTATCCAGGTTTAGTTTATGCGGCTAGCGGTATGTGGGGGGAACTCCCAGCAACCGAAAAAGAAGTAATTGCCTATCTTGATCAGGCAATCTTTCAAGATGAAGCACAGATAATAGGACGTTTATTATTTGAATTGGGTCGTTATGACCGCTTAGAAGGTATCTATCGTGATTATGGAACTAAAACTTTCTCGGTAATCTTATGGGCCGATTTGACCCAAAATGAATCGGATCCACTTAATGCCTTTATCGATAAGATGAAATCAAATCTTATTGATGAAAATCACTATACAAAGCTAGTAGAACACTCAGATCATTGGGAACAAGAATTAGCGGAAGCCCAACCAAAGTGTGCTGATGCTGAGTTGATTTTAAAGGAAATTAAGTATAGTATTCGCTTACTAAGGTTACTATGGAAAGCCAATCGTGCCTTTGATCAATCACTTGATCAAGATCGTCGAGAAACCTTCATTGACGAATCAATTAAAGGTTTAGCTGAGCATCGTGACCTTCATTTGGAGGCTTGGGATGCTAGAAATAAACATGGAGGATTTGATAAGAGTTATGGCCGTTTAGCCAACCTTATCAAAGTTTTAGAGAAATGGCGTCAACAATAATCGGTTGGCTGCCAATGCCATTAACATTAAAAGATACATTGATAGCTGGAAAGAAAAGGCCAAGTTGCCAATCTTTTTTAGCCAACTACGAAGAGGTGAAAGTATGAAAAAATTATATTCTGCGATAATTTTGATGGCGATACTTGCGGTTGTAACAAGCTTTTTTCCAAAAGAAGTAAAAGCAACAACTTCATCGTATCGTCAAAATCCATATGCATATAAAACATTGTCTAATACTAGCGATGAAATTTTGCCATATGAGGATTATCTTCAAGCTTATACTCAAGCGTTTCCAAACAAAGAAGTTGTTATTAATGCTTGGGATTTAGCAGGCCACAATGTTACCGTAAATGAAGATGAAGATAATGTTAAATTATCTGATTTAAAAATAGTGGAACACGATGGTCAAAAGGGTTTATTTACTCCTGAAAGAGGAACTGTTAATTGGTCCTTTGAAGTTGAAGAAGAAGGATATTATCATATTGTTTTAAAATATTATCCAACAACTGAACAAGGAAAGAGTTCTTCAATCGAACGAAGTCTTCAAATAAAAAATGAAATTCCTTTTGTTGGTGCTGATACATTTGTTTTCTATCGTGTTTGGGGAAATCGTGACAACGAAATCGCCCGCGACGTTAACGATAATGATATTAAGCCAAAGCAAGTTGAAAAACCAGCTTGGCAAGAAGTATATCTAGTTGATGATATGGGTTATATTAGTGATCCTTACTTATTCTATTTTGAAAAAGGAACTAATACCATTAGCTTTCAAGCCATTAAAGAACCTTTAGTAATTGACACTATTAAATTGGTTCCAAAATTAGATATCATTGATTATAACGAATATAAAACAGTGGTGGCTGGAAAAGAAAATAAAGTTCCAGAAAAAACTCAAATTAGAATCGAAGCAGAAAATGCAGTATACAAATCTTCTCCAACCCTTTATCCAATAAGTGACCGTGCAAGTATGTTAACCGAACCTTATGATGCATCAAAGATTCGTTTAAATACCATTGGCGGTACTAACTGGAAGATCCCTGGTGATAAGATTACTTGGGAATTTGATGTTGACCATGCCGGCTATTACAATATTTCAATGCGTGCCAAACAAAATCAAGTGCGCGGAATGTATTCGAGCCGAAAAGTTTATATTGATGGTGAAATCTTATTTGAAGAATTAAATGACACTAACTTCAGATATAACAATAGATGGCAAAACGTTACTTTAGGTAATGAAGATGGTGCCTTTCTATTCTACTTTGAACCAGGTTCTCACACCATCACAATGGAAGTTACTCTAGGTAAGTATGGGACTTTAATTCAACAAACTGAAGCAGTTATTGATGAATTAGGATCACTTTATCGTGACATTATTCGCTTTACTAGTGTTAACCCTGACCCGGGTCGTGACTACCAACTTACTAGACAAATCCCTAACCTATTAGAACGTTTTGAAAAAGCAAGTGCAGAGTTAAAGTTTATCTCTAGTGAGATAGCTCGTATCTCTGGTGGTAAGAGTGATAAGACTGGTGTTATTGACAGTGTAGTTGTTCAATTAGATGACTTAATTAAAAAACACCGTTCAATCCCAACTCGTTTACTCCAATTAAACAATAATATTTCTTCTCTAGGTAACTTATTGATTCTATTACGAGAATTACCATTAACTATTGACTATATCTTGATCCATACTCCAGATGTTAAATTGCCACGCGCTAATGAAAACTTCTTTGAAAGAATATGGAATGGTATTGTTCAATTCTGGAATTCATTCTTCAATGACTATTCAGCAATCTCTAAAACAGTAGGTGCTGAAGAACGAACTAGTATTGAAGTTTGGATGACAATGGGACGTGACCAAGCCAACGTGCTTCGTCAACTCATTGACGAAAGTTTTACCCCTGATACAAATATTGGGGTTGACTTAAAACTCGTAAGTGGTGATGTTCTCTTAAGAGCAACCTTAGCTGGTATTGGACCAGACGTTGCGATTAACGTTGATAGTACCTTACCGGTAAACTATGCACTACGTAAAGCTGTTTATGATATTAGTCAGTTCCCTGACTATCATGATTTTGTTGGAACTTATCTTCCATATGAAGAAAAGCAGTTCCATCCTAGTGCTTTAGAACCGTTTACTTTTAATGGTGGTGTTTATGCATTACCGGAAAAACAAACATTCTTAATGATGTATGTTCGTGATGACATTGTTGCTGATCTAGGACTTAAAGTTCCAAAGACATGGCTAGAAATCATTGAGATTATTCCTGACTTACAAGCTAATCAATTACAGTTCTACCTACCAGTAAACGAAGCTGGAGCATCAGCATTGAACCCAATCTTTGTTTCTATGCTCTATCAAAATGGTGGAGAACTATATATAAACGATGGTAAAGAAACTGGTTTATTAAGTAAAGAAGCAATGGACACGTTTGAATTCTGGACTGAATTCTATACCCTCTATTCCTTCCCTAAATCAGCTAACTTTATTAACCGTTTCCGTACTGGTGAAATGCCAATGGGTATTGCTTATTATGAAGCATATAACACATTAAGTGTTTTCGCTCCTGAGTTACGTGGTAAATGGTCATTCCACCCAATCCCTGGAACTGAGAGAGTTGATGAACATGGTAATGTATATATCGATAATACTGCTACTACCATTGGTTCAGGTGTTGTTATGTTAAGACAACCAGCAGAAAAATCTGAACAAGTACGTAATGATTCATGGGAATTTATGAAGTGGTGGACAAGTACTGAAACTCAAGTTCAATTTGGACGTGAGATGGAAGGTATCTTAGGCCCAGCCGCTCGTCATAATACCGCAAATAAATTAGCTCTTGAACAATTAGCTTGGCCAGCCAAAGACCAAAGAGCGTTGATTGAACAACAATATAACATTAAATCAATTCCGCAAGTTGCTGGTAGTTATATTGTTGGACGTGAAGTAGAAAATGCTTTCCGTCGTGTTATCAATGATTTGGCCAATGCACGCGAAACCCTTTATGAATACTCGCTTTCAATTAATCGTGAAATTGATCGTAAACGTAAAGAGTTCGACTTACCACTAGCTTAAGGAGGAGTTTGATTCAAAATGCAACGAAATAAAAAGAAAAAACTAACTAAAGAAGAAAAAATCGCCCTCCGCGCGGCTATAAAAGCCAAGAAAGCTCAGTGGCGAGAAGAAGATAAGTTATTTGATCAAGAAACAAGAGAACGGCTTGAAGATATTAAAAAAGAGCTTGCTGAAAGCAAACTTGTAAAAGCCGAATTTCTTAAAAAGTTAAAAGAAGATCCAAAAAATCAAGAACTTAAGGAAGAGTATATTGAGTTCAATAAAAAGCATGAACATATTCTTCAACGTTATCGAATCGAGAAAAACCGTCTTTCACTAGGTTATAAATTAGACCGCTTTAGTAAAAGAGGTGGAAGACTTCGAAGAGAGTTATATATCAACCGCCAATACTATTATTTAGTGGCACCATATACATTCTTATTCTTAGTCTTCACGGTTATTCCGGTTATAATGTCACTTATCATTAGTTTTACCTACTTCAACTTGTTGGAATTACCACGCTTTGTTGCTTGGGAAAACTATATGAGATTGTTTATTGATGACAAGATATTTGTTATCGCAGTTCGAAACACATTAATCTTAGCGGTTATTACTGGACCAATATCATATATTGCTGCCTTCGTCTTTGCCTGGCTAATTAATGAATTGCGTCCAAAGTTAAGAGCCTTTATGACTCTTATCTTCTATGCCCCATCAATTTCTGGGAACGTGTATCTAGTTTGGAAGTTAATCTTCTCTAGTGACATCTATGGGTATGCAAATGCCTTTCTCATAAAATGGGGGTTCATTAATGAACCAATAACCTGGCTGCAGGAGCCTAAGTATATCCTAGCAATCGTTATTGTTGTTCAATTATGGCTCTCACTTGGGGTAAGCTTCCTGGCCTTCATTGCCGGATTGCAAAATGTTAATAGGGAACTTTATGAAGCGGGTGCCGTTGACGGTATCAAAAATAGATGGCAAGAACTATGGTATATTACTTTACCACAAATGAAATCACAATTAATGTTCGGGGCCGTTATGCAAATTACATCGAGTTTATCGATTGCGGAAGTTACGACCAATATTGCTGGGTTCCCGTCAATCGAGTATTCAGCCCATACGATAATCAACCACTTGACGGACTATGGTACGCTGCGACTTGAGATGGGTTACGCTTCGGCGATTGCGACGATCCTATTCATTGTTATGATTGTGGCTAACGTTCTTGTTCGTAAAATTCTTAGAAGGGTAGGTAATTAATTATGGCAAAAGAAGCTATTAGAGTTGATGATGATCAACTGGCTGGTGCCCCCCTTTCGAAAGAGGAACAGAGGATTATTAAGCGCCAACAGCGCAAACTAAGAAAGTTTAATATTGTTGATGAAAGCCAATTAAAAGGCTTATCAAAATTTATTTATAATTACAAGAAAAAGCGTCGTATTAAAAGACGTAAACGAGTTAGTCGAAGCTTTGCTGGTGACATGGGGCTCTTCTTGGTATTACTTCTCTTTGGAGCCTTTAGTGCTTACCCATTAATTTACTCGATTACTGCTGCTTTTAAACCGCTTAATGAATTGTTCCTTTATCCTCCGCGACTCTTTCCACAACAATATGTTATGGATAACTTTATTGACCTAGCGAGTTTAATGGAACAATCCTGGGTGCCATTCTCTCGATATTTCTTTAACACCATCTTTATTACCTTAACGGGAACAGTTGGACACGTTATTATCGCGTCAATGGCAGCTTATCCACTTGCTAAGCATAATTTCTTAGGTAAAAAATTAATATTCTCATTAGTTGTTTACTCGTTGATGTTTGCTCCACAGGTAACAGCAACCCCAAGTTATATTATGTTTAGTACTTTAGGGCTAATTGATAGTCAATGGGCAATTATCTTACCAGCCTTTGCCTATACTTTAGGGCTCTACTTGATGAAACAATTTATGGATACGATTCCAATGGAACTCATTGAATCGGCCAAGATAGATGGTGCCAGTGAATTTAAGATATATTGGAAGGTTATCATGCCGATTGTTAAACCGGCTTGGTTGACCTTAATTATCTTGTTATTCCAACGCTTATGGAATACGGATGGTGGTGTTTACATTTATAGTGAACAATTAAAACCGGTTAGTTATGCGCTACATCAAATTATTGCTCAAGGTGTTGCTCGAGCAGGTACAGCTTCGGCGGTACTCTTAATTATGATGGTTGTGCCAATTACCGTCTTCATCCTATCTCAAAGCCAAATTATCGAAACGATGGCCCATTCTGGTATGAAGTAGGAGGTAACAAAAGATGAAATACAAAAAATATTTAATATTATTGGTTGTATCATTTGCTTTGGTTATCTTTACTTCAACAACCAAAGTAAGTGCCGCAAGTTATAATTATGACTATTGGCATAACATCGTCTATTCATCAGAAGGTTTATCTCATAAAGACACTTTCTATGATCAAGACATTCTTAATCCTAATGGAACAACACCTGTTGATGCTAATGGAAACCAATTGGTGAAGTTCAACACTTTAGAAGATATGGCAGTTTACGGCGAAAGAATTTATGTTCTCGACGCCAAGACCAGAGACAGTAAAACTTTAACCTTTGGTGGTGACCCTACAAGTGTTGATGGTGCTAGTACCGTTTATGTCTTAGATAAATCATTTAACTATGTCGGCCAACAATCAGTTTTTGCCATCACAAAAAGTGCTAAAGCGCAGTTAGAACGCTTCTACACTTATTTTGATGAAGAAAAGGGCGAAACAGTTCGCGTTTATGAAACTGAAAATGCCAAAAATAATTATCAAGATCGCGTCTATATCCCTTATCCTGATGGATTTACGCCTAAAACAAAATCGGGATTAGATCTTGCGGAAAATACAGCTGTTATCTTAAGAAATGCAAGAGGTATTACGGTAACTAAAGATGCTTTATATATTGCCGATACCGGCCATTACCGCATTTTTAAATTAGATAAAGATACTTATACTGTAACTGGTGTATACCTTACACCAAATGATGAAACTTTCAGAAATCCATGGGTGTTCTCAGAAGCATCTGATGGTAAGCAATTATTCTATCCGATCAAATTAGCGATTGACGTCGCTAACCGGGTTTACTGTGTTGCTGATCGTATTTATGAAGGTATCCTTGAGTTTAATGACAATGGTGAGTTCAACCGTTTCTTAGGGGTTAATAAGGTTGTACCTAACCCGCTAAAAGCATTCTGGACTAAAATTATGACTGAAACTCAAATTGCTCAAATTGCTTTGGACTTACCACCGATGTTCACTAATCTTTCGATTGATAAAAAAGGATTCTTATACACAACTTCTAAACCAAGTGATAACACTCAAGCAACAAATTTGATCAAAGCAATTAACACTTCTGGTAAAGACGTTTTAAAACGAAATGGTTACACTGAGCCAAGTGGAGATGCTGTTTATATTGGAGCTTCCACGAACCCTCAAATACCAATCGGACCATCATCATTGAATGCTATTACAGTTAGTGATAATGGTATTTATACGGCTGTTGATACTAAACGAGGTCGAATGTTTACTTATGATAATGAAGGAAATCTACTCTATATCACTGGTGAAAAAGGTACTTTATCGCATAACCTTAATGAACCAGTAGCTATTAGATATTTAGGAAATGACATTGTTGTAGTTGACCGCGAATCACGCAGTTTAATTAGATTCCAAGTAACTAAATTTGGTTCTTTGATTAATGAAGCAACTGAACTTTATAATCAAGGTCTTGTCATTGAAGCTGAATCAATTTGGCGCGAAGTTCTAAAAATGAATTCTAACTATGAGTTAGCTTATGTTGGAATTGGTAAGAGTCTCCTTCGTCAAGGAAAATACAAGGAAGCTATGGAAAACTTCAAAATGGGTAATAACAAAACATATTATTCTAAAGCCTTCCAAGGTTATCGAGATGAATTCTTAGAAGAAAACTTCGGTATTATCATGACTTCATTAGTAGCAATTGTTGTTGCTTATGGTGCTTATAAAGGCTATAAGTACATAAAACGTCGCAACGAAGAAGATTATGAAGGAGGCGACGAAAATGCTTAAAAAGATCTATAATGATTGCGTAAAATTTCCTACTTATATCTTGACGCATCCGTTCAAAGGATATAATTTGTTCAAGGAAGAAAAGCAAGGAAAAATGAGCGTTGCTATCACCTTCTTAGTAATCATTGCGCTCTTAAATATAATTAACTATCGCTATTTAGGATTTATTATTAATAATAACAATCCTCGAGCATTTAATAGTTTATTAATCATTGTTTACTCAATTGTTCCTGTTGTTTTATTAAGTGTAGCTAACTGGAGTGTTACCACCCTTATGGATGGTAAAGGTAAGATGAAAGAAATCTTTATGATGGTTTGTTATTCTTACTTTCCTGTTATCATTACCGGAATTATTACATTAGTCCTAAGTCAAGTTGTTATTGAAGATGAAATTCAATTCTTATCATTACTTAATGGTGTTGGTTATTTCTTAATGGCCTATATGATCTTTATGGGATTAATCAGTATTCATGAGTATGGACTATTCAAGACAATTGCGACTATTGTAGTTACAGGTGTTGCTGCATGTATTATCTTGTTCGTCGGATTATTGATATTTGACTTATCACAACAAATTTACGGATTCTTGTTCTCGCTCTATCGCGAGGTCAAAACAAGGTTCTTCTAGAGGGAGGATAATATGACATTGAAATGGCCAAAATTTTTGACATTTAAAAGAACTTTACTAATTACATTGTTGTTAATCCTCTTAATTGTTGGGTTAGTCTTTGTATTAGGTGGATATAAACCAGCAAAACCGGTTTTAAGTGCGAAAGATTTCTCTTTCGAGGGTTTTACTGAGTTTAAGAGTTTTACTGAACAAGACAAACAAGTTCAAACTGTAACAAGTGAAAATGGACGCTTTGTCTTCAAGTTTGATCCAGTAACAACTTATTTCTCGATTGAAGATAAAGTAACTGGACACACTTGGTATTCTAATCCGACTGAAGAGGATGAGTTTGAAACTAACAAAGGGACAGTTGAATCTCAAAAATCAACATTGATTCTTGAATATATTACTCCAGTTGGTGGGACAAATACATTTGCTAATTACACTTACAGTATTTATGACTTTAATGAAGAACAAACTGAAGGTGGATATAATTTAGATCTTGCCCCAACTTTCTCAGTAAAATATGAAGGAAATAAGGTTACTGTTTTATACGAATTAGTTAAAAAAGGTATCGACTACACTTTCTTCCCTGCTCGAATATCACAGGAACGTTTAGAGCATTTTATTGCTGAAAACAAACGAATGGTAGAAGAAGGGGTTCCGGGTGTTGTCGAATTAGATAACCGTGACCTTAACCGTTTAAAGATCATTTATTATGAATTAGATGAAAAGACTGAGCCAGATCGACCTTTCTATAAGTTAAAGAAGGCTCATGAAAATATGAGTGGATTAGAGATTCAAAACCTCTATCGAATCTTATATGTTAACTGTGGTTATACTCGTGAAGATGCTGCTTATGATAATGCGATGTATGGTGTCTCCATTAACATGGACCGTCCACACTTTAGTATCGCAATTGAATATGAAGTTTCAAACGAAGGATTAAAGGTTACTGTACCAGCAAAATCAATTATTGAACGTGGTAGCCAAAAAATCGGTAAAGTAAAAATATTACCATACTTCACTACAGCTAAAAGAGGAACTGAAGGATATATGGTTATTCCTGATGGTTCTGGAGCAGTAATGAATTTTGACAATGACAAATTAGCCTATGGTGGATTTGGTAAACGTGTTTATGGTAGAGATACATCATATTATGATGAGATCAAACCAGTTCCAACAGAAGATGTTTTACTACCGATGTATGGCTTAGTTAACAAAACAGCTGATACAGGAGTTGTTGTTACCGCAGATAATGGTGCAACAATGTTAAATCTTTATGCGGATATTAGTGGTCGTATTGACTCGTATAACCGTATCAGTTATGAAGCGTTCTTGCGCGAAGCTCAAACCGTTTGGATTGGACTTGGTGCAGCCGCAAAACCACACGTTAAGTGGACAGAAGAACGCTTATTAAATGACGTAGAATTGAACTATCATTTCTTAGAAGCTAAAGATAACAACTATAACGATATGGCTAAGTTCTATCGTCGTTATCTCGGATTAGAAGACAATGATAAGACTACATCTACTGTCTTAAATCTTGAGTTAATTGGTAGTTATGACTATGATACCAACTTCTTAGGTATTGGTTATACTGCTTATGATTCTCTCACTACTTATAAACAAGCAATGGAAATCATTGAAGAAATGAGAGGTCACGGAGCAGAATACATTAATGTCCTCTATCGAGGATGGCAAGAAGATGGACTCACCAATCCAAGCATTTCTAAGTTAAGCCTCAGCAAAGTGATTGGTGGTAAAAAAGGATTGAAGGAATTTGTTGAATACACTAAAAATAATAATATTAACTTCTATCCATATTTAAGTTTCAGTGAATTTACATCTTTTAATGAATCATTCGGAAGACAACATTATTCATCAAGAACTGTTGGAAATGACTTCTCATATCGTTATCCATACAATCCATCCTTCGGTATCTTTGACATGAATCTTGATGAAATAATGGTAGTATCACCAAAATACTACACTACTTTCATGAGCAAATTCATTAAAGAATTCAATAAAAAAGTTGGAATTAATTCCGTAGCATTTGAATTCTTAGGCTCAAGCCTTGGTGGCGACTATAAGAAACGCCAATTATTCTATAAGGAATCAGCAATGATTGAACAAATTCAATCATTACAAATGGCAAAAGAAAACGGGATCGATAATATTAATCTATTTACTCCATATCAATACGCCCTTCCTTATGTATCAAATGCTTTAGAAGTTCCTTATACATCAACCTCTTATGAAATCTTAGACTACTCAATTCCATTCTATCAATTAGTGGTTTCTGGAAGCTTTGACTATAGTGGTATGAGTTACAATGCTAATGACGAAAAAGGTATGATGTATCACCTAATGAGAATGTTGGAAACAGGATCAAATGTTCAATTCACTTTCTCATATGAGGATTCAGCAAAACTTATTCAAACTAAATATAACAATTATTATTACACCCAATATTCTAAATGGTTAAGTGAAGTTGATTTCTTAGTTAATAGCCTTAATGAATTGAAAATCCATGAAGGTGTATTGGTTCAACATGAGCAATTAGCTAATGACATCTTTAGAGTAAAATACAGCAATGGTATTGAATTCATCCTTAACTATACCGAACGGGTACTTAATAATAATTTAAGTTCATATGGCGTTGTTCGTGGAAACCTTATTGAGCGAATCGATTTAGGTTTAGGATTAGAAAAAGAAGTCTATGAACGAGCTGAAATTATCAACAATATCGTTGATGGTAATATTAAAAATCAAATTATTATTTATAGAAGTGGAGGCGCGAGATAATGGATAACAATAATGTTCCTGAAAAAGTTTCTTTTTCCGAGAAACTAAAAAATGCTTTATTGAGTCTTCTTTCAACAATCTTACTCGCGCTTAAGAAATTCTTTACGCTTCCCTTCTTTGTTAAGGTTGGAAAAGTAATTGCATGGCCGTTTGTTAAGGTATGGCCTTATATCAAATGGTTCTTACATAAAATTAGTTTTCCATTTAGATGGTTGAAAAAGAAAACTTATAATAATCTTTCCCATCAAGGGAAAAAGGTTGTTTGGTCATTTATCTTCTTATCACCAGTAATTATCGGATTCTTATTGTTCTTTATTTATCCGTTAATTATGTCAGCCATTTACTCAATTAGTCAATTTAGACCATTGCCTGAGGGTGGCTTTGACATCGTCATCGGTGAGTTTATTAAAGAAAATGGTGATGGAACAACTACGGTTATTAAAGATTTATTCTATAACTTTAAGGTTGCTTTACAAGAAAATAGACACTTCCCCGTTGAACTAGTAAACACTATTAAGAACACCGTAATTGATGTATTCGTTATCACAATCTTTAGTTTGTTGGTTGCGGTTATGTTAAATGGTGAGTTTAAAGGTCGGGGAATTGTGCGCGCTATTTTCTTCCTTCCTGTTATCTTTAACTCGGAAGCCATTACTCAAGCATTGTCAAAATATCAGCATGTTGATGCTCTTCTCAACCAAATGGGAAGTGGGGCCTTGACTGCAGTATTTAACCTAGAGATGTTCTTGATTAATGCCGGGATTCCGAATACGTTGATAACGTTCTTGACAAGTATTACAACAGCAATCTATCGTACGATATCATATTCGGGTATTCAAATCTTGATTTTCCTTGCTGCTATCCAATCAGTTCCGGGCCATCTTTACGAGGCAGCAACTATTGAGGGAGCAACTCAATATGAGTCATTCTGGAAGATTACCCTTCCGATGGTTTCCCCAATGATCATGACTGTTGTCGTGTTTACAGTGGTCGACAGCTTCATGCGTTCACCAATTAATACTGTTATCAATACGACCTTCAACCAGTCAAACTATGGTCTGAATGCAGCCATGAACTGGATCTACATGGGGGCAACCATTATATTACTAGTAATCTTTATTGGCCTATTGTCAAAGGTGGTGTTCTATTATGACGAATAAGACGGAAAAGAAATTGGCAAGAAAAGAACGGATAGAAGAACTAAAAGCTCAGGCCATCGAAACTTATGAAAAAATCAGAGCGGATTTAAAAAATCCGGTTCGAAAGGCAGTTCGAGCTCGTAAGGTCTCACTTGCTTCTTCGAGATTGATTCGTTTTGTAGTTATCTTTGGTTTATCGTTCGTTATTATATTCCCACTATTCCAACAATTAACTTTAGCTCTTAGACATCCTAATGATATCAATGATCCACTGATTGTTTGGATTCCTGAAACATTCTCGTTCTTGAACTTTAAGATTGCGGGGACAATGTTAAACTATTGGAGGGCTTTGTGGAATAACATTAAAGTTTCATCCATAGTTATGGTGCTTCAAATTGCATCAACTGCTTTAGCAGGATATGCTTTCTCTAAGTTAAGATTTAAGGGTAGTGAAGTCCTCTTTTGGATCGTTATGATTACATTAATCGTTCCTCCACAAACCTTAGCGATACCGAAATTAGTATTCTTTAATAACTTTGACATCTTTGGTATTATCAAGCTAATTAAAGGAAGTGGCCTAAAATTAACCGGTGTTGGTAAAACATCTTCCTTCTACATTATGGCCGCAACCGGTCAAGGTATCAGAGCAGCACTATTCATTTATCTATTCAAACAATTCTTCCGGGGCTTACCGGTTGAACTTGATGAATCAGCTCAAATCGACGGTGCTGGCGTATTTAGAACATTCTGGAGTGTAATGCTTCCAAATGCTCGTGGGGTTATGATTACTGTTGGGCTTTTTGCCTTTGTGTGGCAGTGGAATGACGTTTACTTTACGCGCCTCTTTGAGGTCAGTGATACGGCTTATCCACTACTGACAGCGCAATTATCCCAAATCACTGAACGTTTACCGCACTATTTGAAGACCTATGGAATGGATTCCTTAGTATCAGAAGACTTGCGGGGGAATGATTACTTCGTTTCACTCATATCTCATACAGCAGCGTTCTTGATGATGTTACCGCTCTTAATCGGATATCTATTTGTTCAAAGACACTTTGTTGAAGGTATTGAACGAACAGGTATTGTTGGTTAAAAAATTATTATAATATAAGTAGAGGAAAATCCATTATTCAGATAAAATAATGGTAGTGTGAAAGGTAAGTGTTGATATGGATTCACGAAAACTAACAAACAGCAAAGTTTATCAAGTGTTTGACTTTATAATGCGTTTAATTCTGTTGAATCTATTAGCACTTACCTTTTCTTTTCCGATTATTACCTTTCTTACAAGTTTAGTCGCAACTCATGATGTAATTAAGCAATACATCAATGATGGAAGCACCGTTGTTTTCCGCCCATTTTGGGAGTCGTTTAAAAGAAACTTCTTTAAGACAGTAATTTTACAAATAGGTATTATTGTTGCAGGTTTTCTGTTGGGTAACAGTTTATTGTTCTTTTACAATCATACCGTTGATGGCGGAATATATGCATTTGGGTTTTATTTAACAATGTTAATTATATTGGTGCTTTTCATCATCTTAGTCAATTATCCTTTGACTTGTGTATACTTTAAGGGTTTAAAAGCAACACACTATCTCAAACTTTCAGCATTATTTGCTTTTAAAGATTTGTCAATTAGTTTAATTGATGCTATAATATATGTAGGCTTTGCTTTATTAGGCTTTATTGCCTTTCCTGTATTAATCTTTGGGGGAATAAGTGTTCCGGTTTATTTGATTGTAAAGATAAGTCGGAAGCACTATTACCATATATCAAAAAATTATGAATAATTAAGGAGGAGAAGAGTAAAAATGAATTTTAAAAAGTTCTTTGGCTTTTTATTATGTTTGCTAGCAGTGGTTCTTTTTGGTGCTACACAAGTGAAAGCGGTTGCACCAAGTTCCCAAATAGTAGAAAATGTTTCTACCCAAGTGTTGAACTTACCTGAAGGTGTTGAATTCCATATTCGTAAGGATAAAACAGCTCAAAATGGTGACATTACAGCAGCAAAACGTGATCAAAACGTTCAAGCAATCGTTGTTCCAAAAGCAGCAGAAACTGTTGAACTAGTTGTTTGGGCCGCTGGTGACGATCACAAGTGGGGCCGCGCCACTTTACGTTCATCAATTGTTGACTTTGAAAGAAGAAACCCAGGCTATCGCGTTATCGCTGGGGTAAATGGTGACTTCTTTGATATTAGTGATACTTTCCAACCTAGTAGTGCCCACGTAAGTGCTGGTGACGTTTGGAAAAAAGATAACCGTCCATATAAAACGTTGGGTATTTTCCCAGACAAATCTTACATCATTGGTCAAATGACAACTAATAACTACTTGAGTCTTAAGACTGTTGAAGGACGAATCGTTACTTCAGAATTCAAAATTGACGTTGAAAACAAATTACCTACAGGTAATGAAGTTGCATTATTCTTCCCAGGTTCTGCTCAAAAACTAAATGTAGCTGGATATAACGTTTATAAAGGAAACTATGATATTTATCGTGTTTCTAAAGACATGGGTTATGTAACCCCTAAACCTTTAGGAAAATTCCTTAAAGGTGAGATTGTTGAAAAATCATCTA
>DUOG01000089.1 GCA_012838945.1 Acholeplasmataceae bacterium
CGGTATAAACAACGTTTCGGTTTTGGTCCATCACCGAATATCTTGTACTTGTACCGCCAGCATCTACCGAAATTATTACATCAATTTTTTGTTCATTACCATTTGTTTTCATATCAGTAACCTCTTTTCATCTGTCTTTGATTTAATTCTTGTATATTATACCATAAACAAAACGGTTTATGGGAAAAGTCAGATAAAAATATCTTTATATAATAAAAACTTTGACACAAAAAATGTATCAAAGTCCAACAAATCACTCCCAGAGATAACCGGTCATTGTTAAGGAACCTAATTCACACGACTTATTAAAGACACTAACCTTATCCTCTTCATCGGTTGCTGCAAGTATATATATAAGAGGATAAAAGTGATCTGGTGTTGGCACTGCTAGTTTAGCTATATCGCCAAGATCTTTATAATTTAATATATTCTTATGATTTCTGTTAATAATATTTTGAAAAATAAAATCATCAAATTCATAAGCCCAGTCAAAACCTTTATTGGCTTGATGCCAATCTACGAGTCTTAAATTATGAACTATGTTTCCTGTACCAAACAGTAATACTCCTTCTTCTCTTAATGCTTTTAGTTCTTGTCCAATCTGATAATGCACTTCAATTGGAGCATATGCATCAATACTAACTTGAAATACTGGAATATCACGTTTAGGATACATATGAACTAATACTGACCAAGTCCCATGATCAATTCCCCAAGAATTATCAAAGGTGGTTTCTTTTGAAATTAGTTCCCTTATCCTTTCTGCCAAACTCGGTGAACCTGGGGCATTGTAGGTAATTTCATATAACCCTTGTGGAAAACCATACATATCATAAATCGTTCTTGGGTTTTCCTCATCCATGATTTTGGTACCTCGGGTGTACCAATGAGCCGAAACTGACACAATAGCTTTAGGCTTCGGTATCCTCTCAGTAATCTTTTTCCATGACCTTGTGTAATCATTGTCCTCAATTGCATTCATCGGTGAACCATGACCAACAAATAAAACTGGCATTCTAAACATATCAATTAACTCCTTACTTTATATTTTCTCTTTTTCTTTACTATTATCTTTACTCTACTTCTAAACCAATTTACCAAAAACCATATCAAGTAACATCATTTGAGGATATTGTAACTTGTCCATTTCTTACCTTTTATAATATATCAACAATTTCCTTACAAAGCATTATTAAATTATAGCGTGTTCCATCGCGGCTTTTCCACTTCCTGTCATCCCAAATATCACTCGAAACATCGTCACCACCATATATTAGAGCACCATAATCAAACCCCCTAAACTTAGCAACAGCTATACAACCTGCCTGCTCCATCTCAACAATCTTTGCTCCTTCTGCTTTTCTCAAAGCAACCTTATCTTTAGTTTCTCTAAATATAGCATCAGTAGTCCAAACCAGTCCTTTAATATAAGGCACTTGATTATCACTTAAATATTTGATTATTTTATCATTTACTTTTGTATCAACATATATATATCTAGATGGCTCTATATAGTGATAAGAGAAACCTTCATCTCGAATTGCTCCTTCAACCACCAATATTTGCCCGACCTTAATATCTTTATCTAAGACGCCGCCACCTCCACAAAACATCACTTTATTAATTCCTAAGGCACTAAGCAAATCTAAATTTCCAGCACAGGCTGGACAACCAACTTGTCCATGAAGAATTAAAATATCCTTATCGACAAACTTATAAACGGTAAAGGGATTCTCACCATCAATTGTTATGTATGGTTCGACTAAGTGATTATCAATCATTTTTTGTAAGGCCTCACCAAAAAAGGTGATGATTAACTTATTATACTCAAACTTTTTAAGTTTCTTTGTAACATCTGATGGATTGATTACCGCATTCTCATTACCATCAAATTCTATAATGGGATATTGACCTCTCTGTATCATATTATCTCCTTAGTAGAGCACATATATTTATATATATATCTTTATTTATAATAAATACTCACTACTTATATTATATCATACATCGAATCGCATTCAAATGATTTTTAGATTTTACATAATTATTAACTTATAAAAGCAAATTGTTATACTTTTTCCTTCTGATACTTTATAATAAAAGTACCAATATTTGTAGAAGGTAAGGTGAAATAATGATAAATATCGGAAATTATGTATCATTCAATCTTCCAGGTAGTGATGGGAAAAACCATCGCACAGAAGACTATCAAGGAAAAGTCATTGTCTTATACACATATCCTAAAGATCTAACCCCCGGATGTACCAATCAAGCATGTGGTTTTCGTAACTTAAATGAAGAATTCAAAAACCACAATGCTGTTATCTTAGGTCTAAATAAAGACTCATTGAAGACTCATGAAAAGTTTGTAAATAAACATCAATTATCTTTCCCGCTTTTAACGGATCAAGATGGTGAATTATTGAACCTATTAGGGGCTCTTAAAGATAATAAATTAATGAGAAACACTTACATTATCGATGAGGAAGGGAAACTTGAATTAGCCCTTACTCAAGTAAAAGCAAGTGAAAATCCAGATGATGTTTTATCATATTTAAAACAACGAAAAAGTAAATAATCTATTCCGTACCTCATAAATCCATTTAAAACTTAAGAAGAGTTATTAATTTAACTCTTCTTTTGTTTTAAAATAAAAAGCCAAGATTTAATCTTAGCTTCCTTAATATATATGTCTTACTCAACTATTCAGCTGTTTTATTGACGAAATCAATCACATATTTTTGCTCACCGTATTTTGCTTCATGATCAATTATAGTCCCTTCAGTGAGAGTTATTTTTAAGATAATAGAATTTGGATCATCTTCACCACCATGATCATCAAACCATTCAAAGTATTTTTTGAAATTAGCTCTAATATGAGCATTCTTTTCTTCTTTAACCCAACCAAGATTTTCTGCAATTCCTTGGAAAGAATACCATCCTAGGCCACATACAGCAACTTCGTTATTTTCTGCAATTTGGAGCATTTTTGCTTGTCTTGCATCAGTTGATATATAGAAAGCCCCATCTTCATAATAAGCACATACCATTCTAACTGCTGGTCGTGGTTTTCTGTCTTGGTTTTTTGAGATTGCTATTGTCGCCAAACCAATTACTTCTTCTTTGTTTCCATAACGTTCCTCAATAAGTTTGATTGCTTTTTCAAATTTTGTCATAACTATTCTTTCTCCTTAGTAATTATGATTAATAACTTGCACCAAATGGTAATAAGGATAATGATGCTAATTTAAAACATTGTTTTCCAAAAGGAATACCAATAATAGTGATACATAAGATTATACTTGCAAATACATATCCTATAGCAATCTCCCAGCCAAAGAATATAAGCCATATTATATTTGCTATTGGATGTTTATCAAAATTAGTTTTTATTGTTTTACCAAATGGGAAAACTGAAAAACAACCAATTTTAATACATTGAACACCAAAGGGTATTCCTATAATGGTAATACACCAAAATATTCCAACCAATGTCCAGATTATAAATGACAAAAGGCCAACAACCACAAACCAAATAATATTACCAATAACCTTCATAAATTAACTCCTATTCATTGAAATTCATATATATCTTACCATTAATTATACATATTTGCTTTTTAGAAAATAACAAACTTTATCTCATTCATTTCATTTTCTTTTCTTTGCAATATTTTTTTGTTTATTCTCTTTTACTCTAAACTTAACAATTTTGGAGATTAAATCAAATGGGATTGGTTTGTCTAAGGGGAATTGAACTGCACCTTTTGATGTTTTATAATCTAATAATTCATCTAAAAAATTAGCAATTCCACTTGGAGCGGGATAAAAACCTATATGATTTTTAAATGCTGCAAAATGAACTAAATTGCCATGAAAATAAAAGGTTGGCATTTGATAACTAATCTTCTCAATAGCTTCTGGTGCTGCTTCAGCTATTGTTTTTCGAATTGATTGTAATTTCTCCTGAATTTCGGTTGAAAAACCTTTTATATAATCATCAATATTTTTTGGTTGGTTTTGTTTATTCTCCATATTTTTTTAATCCCTTCATTCTATTTTAATTCATTAAACTCATATTAATTATAACATAAAATAACGATCTTCTTCCAAAATATTTAAAAATCTTGATACACTTTGTATCAACATTTTCAATCTATCTATCAAATGGTTTATTAAATGATCCAATTTCTATTAGGTTTCCTTCCGGATCAGCAATATAACAAGTTCTTTGTCCCCAAGGTTCAGTGGTCGGTTCTA
>DUOG01000090.1 GCA_012838945.1 Acholeplasmataceae bacterium
ATCGACACTGCCACAATTGTAAGAATAAAAGCGATAATCGATGATTTTAAATTCATAACAATCCTCCGCTTGAGCATTATGTATTATAACATATTTAAATATTTCTGACAAACATAATAAAATATGGAAAAATAAGGACAATATGCTTGCATAATTATTTTTGTTATGATATCATTACTTAAACTGTTGAGAGGGAAGTAAAACTATGATCGCCCATATAGAGAGTTTAGGACGGTGGAAACTAAACAGGTAGCACATAGCATAATGGACCCTTGAAGGCTAAAGTGAACCATAGTAGCTATAGACGTTGCTCTCGTTATCGAGCATAAAGGGGTTATCGTTTTGATAACAAAAAAGGTGGCACCGCAGGTAATTAACTTGTCCTTTTAAATCCTATTGGGATTTAAATGGGCATTTTTTTATTTCATAAAAGGGAGGTAGAATTATGGAGAAATGTAATTTTAAAACTTATCTAAAAAATTTTCCAAGTAAAGATGGTTATTTTGGACAATATGGAGGAGCATATCTACCGGATGAATTAAAACCAGCCTTTAAAGAAATTTATCATGCCTATTTAACCATTTGTAAATCAGCTTCATTTATTAATGAACTACGGCGCATTCGAAAAGAATTTCAAGGTAGGCCTACTCCGGTATATCATTGTGAACGCCTATCTAGAAAATTTGGAAATGTCCAAATTTATTTAAAGAGGGAAGATTTAAATCATACTGGGGCTCATAAATTGAATCACTGTATGGGGGAAGGACTTCTCGCAAAATATTTAGGTAAGAAAAGATTGATTGCTGAGACAGGAGCGGGACAACACGGAGTGGCTTTAGCTACAGCAGCAGCATTCTTTGGCCTTGAATGTGAAATTCATATGGGAGAAGTTGATATCGCCAAACAAGCCCCAAATGTGGCACGAATGAAAGTTCTTGGCGCAAAAATCATCCCAGTAAGTCATGGCGCTAAAACACTTAAAGAAGCAGTCGATTCGGCTTTTCAATCTTATCTAGAAAATTATCATGATTCCATCTATTGTATTGGTTCTGCTGTCGGCCCACATCCGTTCCCGATGATGGTTAGAGATTTTCAAATGATAGTTGGAATTGAAGCTAAAGAACAGTTTGCTGAGATGACGGGAGAACTCCCTGATATCGTCACTGCTTGTGTAGGTGGAGGAAGCAATAGTATCGGGATGTTTGTTCCATTCTTAGATGATCCAGTAACAATCGTAGGTATTGAACCTTTAGGAAAAGGTAAAGAACTAGGTCAACACGCTGCTAGCATTACTTATGGCAGTGAAGGTGAAATGCACGGCTTTAACTCAATTATGCTGAAGGATAAGGAAGGTAATCCAGGCGAAGTTTATTCAATCGCTAGTGGTCTTGATTATCCATCGATCGGACCAGAACACGCCTTTTTACACGATATTGGTAGAATCCAATATGATACTGTCAGCGATGAAGAAGCCCTAGAAGCCTTCTTCTTATTATCCCGCTTAGAAGGTATTATTCCTGCTTTAGAAAGTTCTCATGCCGTTGCCTATGCCATTAGAGAAGCTAGAGAAGTAAATGCTACTGGTTCTATATTAGTTAACTTATCGGGTCGAGGTGACAAAGACCTTGACTATGTCATCGAAAAGTATGGTCTAGACTATTTAAATAAAATATCTAAATAAAAATAGAGTACCGATTTTGGTACTCTATTTGCTTTCTACAGATGGTTCATTCACTGGGATTGGATTTTTTAATTCTCTAAAATATTGAGCACTAGCTTTAATAATTCCACAAATAGGTGTTGCTAGAATAAATCCAACAAACCCCAGCAAAGCCCCAAAAAAGAGCATTGAAGTAAAGACTAATAGTGGATGCAGATCAACCTCTTTACTCATAACTATCGGCTCAATTAGAATCTTTTGGAGCCATTGACCCGAAAAATTAACCGCTAAAACCAGCAATGGGTAAAGAATTAATTCTTTAGTGTTGGTACATAAAATGGCGATAAAAAACATCGGCAATATTGTTCCCAAGGTCGGACCAATATAAGGTACTAAATCTAAGAAAGCTAAAACTAAACCAAAGAATAATCCATAAAGAATTGCTAGTGGTATACTAATTTCTCCTTTAATAATAAAGATGATCGAAAAGCCCACACAGAAAAATAATGACAAGGAGAGTATGGTTATCATTTTACCTCGAAAATACTTGGTAACGGTTTGATCTATCCTTACCCCTAATTCGCGGGCATGACTTTTATATTTATTAGGTACCACAACCAAAAGACTATTAAATATTTTACCTTTCTCATACATTAAGAAAAACAAGAATACTGGAACCATAATAATTGTTACCAAGATGGAAAAGAAAGAACCTAAAACAGAACCAAAACGATTAACTAAACTCATAACTAATGATATATCAATGTCATTATAGTTATAAATAACGTTTTTAAGGTAACCGGTAATACTATCTGGTAATATCTTAAACAAGTTTTCTTCTATAAAAGTCCAATTATCCTTAATCTTTTGAACCACAAATGCAATTTGTTCAGCTAATAAATATCCTATTAGTGTAAACATCGCAATAACGATGATCGCCAAGACTAATATTGATAGTAATACCGAAACAGTTTTATTTTTTACTACATTTCTAATTCTAGTTTCTAAAGGAGTCAGCAAATATGATATAAAAAGAGCTATTGAAGCTGGTAACAACACCACATAGATGGCTCCTTTTAATATTTTTAATTGATCAGAAAATAACAAATTCAGTAAAAATAAGATTAATAATACTAAAGCTATTCCTGCAGCAACTATGTAAGTCTTTTTAATTTTATTTTCTTTAATCATTCTAACATCAACTCTTTCTATTAAATCCTTATGATTAATTATATACTTTTTATAAGTTAATATCAATCAAAATATAAAACACTCATATAATTTTAAAATCGATTCCCTTTTGGGAATCGATTAGTTCCTAGTATTTTTTCTTTAAAATGATAAAAATCGATGAAGCCATAGCAGCTAGTAAAGTAATAAGACCAGCGCTTGCACCCATATTACACCCACCGCCTGATGACGTACCACCAGTTGGTTGATAAGTTAATATTTCACTTTCAATTGTTTTAGTTTTACCATTTAGTAAAAACTCAACTACTAATTTGAATTGGTATTCCTCACCTGGGGTTAAAT
>DUOG01000091.1 GCA_012838945.1 Acholeplasmataceae bacterium
ATAAAATAGTGTGTAGCTAGCTATTAAATCTTATATATTTTTTAAATTGGCCTATTTTGTAGGTTTTTTAACTACGCATATTTTTTTAAAATCTATTTACTTGACTTGTCAATAGTTATCTCCTTTTTTAATAATCCCCCCACCTTGATATAATCATCATACAAAGTTGGATAAGATTTATTAATGGCTTCAGCATTTAAAATGGTTATTGGTTTTTCACACTTACTAGCAAGAATCAATAGAGCCATGATTACTCGATGATCATTATAACTATCGATGGTTAATCCACCTTTTAAAGTTTGGCATCCGTAAATAGTAATTTGATTATCAGTATGGATCGTTTTAATATCAAATGCTTCCATAAGATCAAGAATTACTTGAAAGCGATTAGATTCTTTATGAGTGAGTCGCTTTAATCCAGTTAAAGTTGTTACTCCTACTCGTAAAGCTGAAGCAGCAGCAACCACCAATGCTAAATCAAGATTATTTGACAAGTCGATTGTAATATCATCAGATTGTTTCAGTTTATTAATGATATTAGTAATTTCACGGTCGCCTTGAAGTGAGTTTTCATTTAAGTTCATTATTTCAATGTTTGAACCAAGAAAGTTTAATAAGAGCCAAAGCGCCGCATTTGACCAATCACCTTCAATGGTTGTATTGGTACTTTGGTAAGAAGAACTACTTGAGAAGTAAGAATCTTCTTGGATGAGGGTAACACCAAACTGCGACATTACCTCTTTGGTAAGGATTAAATATGGATTATTAAGCAACTTATCATCTAAAAACACTTTTTTATTATCTAGTATTGGAAGTAGAAGTAAGAATCCACTGGCCCATTGACTAGTTGCATTTCCAATTATATTATAAACCTTTTTATCAAAATTAAAGGAACAAGTTAAGCTCATTCCCGTATTGTCAATGATAGCCTCATCAAACAGTAATAATTCTTGAGGTGTTAGCCTTCTAAGCAATACATCATTTAAACCAATGGTAGTTTTGCCCCGTTTAAATAGTACATATGGTAGAATCATTCGTAAACTAGAAGCAGATTCTTTAAACGAAAGAAAAAGATGAGGATCTGTTTGGATGCCTTCAACTTCAATTGTATTTTTGGTTAGTAAAATCCTCGCCCCTAAGTTTTTTAAAGCCTCTATGGTTTCCAAAGTATCATTTGCGATTAACGGATTTTTAATTATTGATTTATCCCTGCAAAAACTTGCGCAAATGAGGGCACGATGAGTAATACTTTTTGATGCAGGAGCATTTGTTATACCATTTAAGACTGTAGGAAAGACAGTTATCTTCACAAAAATTCACCTTCTCTTTTCATTATACAATAATTCCCAAGAATTCGAAAGTAAAAAGTTTAATAACTTCATATTGAGATAATATACTGTAGGGGGAGGCATGAGTATGAAAAAGTTTATAGCTGGAGTAATGATTGGAGTTGCTAATGTTATACCAACTGTTAGTGGGGCAGCTATGGCAGTTCTATTTGATCGTTATCAAGATTTCTTAGACGTGACTGGCAACTTTTATTTACCGAAGACTTGGAAACGTCATCTATCACTTATATTGGGAATTCTCGTTGGAATAGTATTAAGTATTCTAGTCATTAGTTTTTTGTATGAACGCGTTCCTCATTATCTTGTTTTCTTCTTTGTGGGAATAATAGTTAGTGGAATCTTTGATTTGGAGACAAAACTGACAGTAAACTCATTTAAAAACATACTATTAGCCATTATTGCTTTGATTTTAATGTTGTGGTTGAGCCTTTCATCACAAGCTGCTAAGATTGATTATAATAACTTGATAGTCTTAGGATTTATGGGAGGTCTTTCTGCTCTAGCAACCTTATTACCAGGAGCTGGTGGTTCGCTTTTGATGATGCTTCTTGGAATCTATTTCCCTATTCTCGAAGGATGTAAAAAAGTGTTAACTGATTTTAGTTCTTGGGGTAGTTCGGAATTTTGGATGGTTTTAATTTTTGCCGTAGGATTTGTTTTAGGAATGGTCATTTTTTCAAAACTAATTAAAGGAGTTATGAAAAAATATCCGGATACTTTTAAATACATATCTTTTGGATTAATTGTTGCGACAGCATTTTCAGTTCTATGGCACGTTGATTACCATCAAATTGATGTTATGGATACATTTATAATTATTACCTGCTTTGCTTTTGGTTTCATTGGAATGGGTTATTTGTCAAAGAAATTGAGTTAATTAAAAATGGCCATTTTATGGCTGTTTTTTATTGTTAACGTTATGCTGTCAAATGTTGCATAATTAAGGCAAATGTGGTAAAATAATATAGAATTAGGTGATTGAAATGGATGGAATTATTGTAGTAAACAAAGAAAAAGATTTAACTAGTCATCAAGTAGTAAATATTGTACGCAGAGCTCTTGGAACAAGACGAGTTGGACACGTTGGAACCCTTGATCCGCTTGCGACAGGAGTTTTGGTAGTTTGTGTGGAAGGTGCTACAAAATTATCACCTTTTTTAATGACTGATGATAAAGAATATCAAACAGAAATAATTGTTGGAATTGCTAGTGACACAGAAGATATCACTGGAACAATCACTGAAAAAATGGAGGTTAACTCTTTAAGTCAAGAAGAAGTTGATAAAGTCTTATCAACCCTTGTTGGTGATTTAGAACAATTACCACCGCTTTATTCCGCAGTAAAAATTAACGGAAAAAAATTGTATGAATATGCCCGAGCAAATGTTGAGGTTGATCGAAAACCTCGGGTTATCACAATTAAAGACATTAAAAGAACATCAAATATTGAAATAAAAGATGGATTAGCCAAATTCTCATTTTGGACTCATGTATCAAAGGGAACATATGTTCGAACTCTTTGTACAGAAATCGGAAAAAGATTAGGATATCCCGCTTTAATGAGTGGGTTAACCCGAGTACGAAGTGGCAAATTTAAGATTGAACAAGCTAATACCATTGAAGAAATTCAAAATGGAACTTATAAGATGATATCGATGTTAGAAGCTTTAAGTGATTTTGATCAAATCGAATTAGACAATAAGACAGAAAAATTAGTTTTAAATGGGATGATGGTTCCAACTAATTTAGTTCCTTCATCAGCTGATATGATTGTTTTTAAACAAGTTGGACAGTTAGTAGGTATTTATGAAAAAAATAATTTTAATTATAAGGCAGTACGAATATGGAAACAATATTTATAAATAGAGAAAACATTAAAAAATTTAATCAAATCCAAGACATCGTGGTGGCGATCGGTCAATTTGATGGTGTACATATTGCCCATCAACAACTGATTAAAAGGGTTCGAGATATCGCTAAAGAACGAAATCTGAAGTCAGGAATTATTACCTTTAATCCTCACCCAGATTACGTTTTGAAAAAGCGGAACGAGAATACATATTTAACGCCGCTTCAGGAAAAAATAGAATTTATCGAGAAGCTGAATCTTGATTATTTAATTATCATTGATTTTAATGAAGAAGTAGCTTCTTTAAATCCACGTGATTTTGTTCAAACCTACCTTTTACCAATCGGTGTTAAAGTAGTGGTTTGTGGATATGATTTCCGCTATGGTGCGGGTGGTCAAGGTAATATCAACACTTTAAAAAAAGATGCGGACAATTTGATTGATGTTGAAGTAATTTCGCAAATTAGTTACCATCATGAAAAGGTTGGTTCAACCTTAATCCGTGACTTACTTCAACAAGGAAAAGTTGATGAAGTTTATCATATTCTAGGACGATATTATCAAATCTCTGGTACTGTCGTTTCAGGAAATAAAATTGGCAGGAGTTTAGATATTCCTACCGCTAATCTCCAAATTAGAGATGATTTTGCTGATGTTTTACCAGGTGTTTATGGTGTCCTTGTGACTGTTTATGATAAACGTTACTTAGGCTTATGTAATCTTGGCCATAATCCTAGTTTCAACTATCATCCGACGATGCGGCTTGAAACCCACATCATTGATTTTGATGAAGATATTTATGGTCAAATTATTACAATTGAGTTTGTAATGAGAATCCGAAGTGAACAAAAGTTTAATTCCAAAGAGGAATTTGTCGAGCAAATAAAAAGGGATAAAGAAGAAGTTTTAACTAAAATGAAACACTTAATCTAAAGGATGATTTTATGTGGGTTGTCTATGCGTTGCTGTCGGCATTGTTTGCAGCAATCATGACTATTTTAATCAAGTTAGGACTTAAAGATATTAATCTTTATCTTGCCACCGCAATCAGGGTTTCAATTGTAACTTTGATTTGTTGGATAATTGTTTTAAGT
This sequence comes from Acholeplasmataceae bacterium, assembly GCA_012838945.1. Classification (GTDB taxonomy): domain Bacteria; phylum Bacillota_I; class Bacilli_A; order ML615J-28; family CAG-313; genus DUOG01. The sequence continues at coordinate 4,293 of DUOG01000091.1, forward strand.
AATGGCACTTTAAAAGAAATAAAAAATATTGATTGGAAAAATGCCATTATCTTAATTGCTTCTGGTCTTGCTACAGGTGCTGCTTGGATCTTTTACTATTATGCTTTAAAAATTGGACCAGCATCAAAAGTGGCAGCTGTTGAAAAACTAAGTGTTGTTTTAGTTGCTTTATTAGCTTTTATTATCATTAAAGAAGCTATTAGTTGGAAAACTGCCCTTGGTATTTTCTTAATTAGCAGTGGTACTTTGGTAATTATTTTTTCATAAAATATCTTATGGAAATATAATGAATATATCTTGCAAAATTATACAAAATGTTGTATAATAATAATGTCCAATACGTTGTTCAGCGAAGCTTCCGACGCTTTACAAGGTATTAGGAGACGAAAAAAAAGGAGGAAATTAAAAATGTCATGCTTAACAAAAGAAGAAAAAGCTAAGATTGTTAGTGAATTTGGTCGTACTCCAAATGACACTGGTTCATCAGAAGTACAAGTAGCGATCTTAACGGTAGAAATTAATAGGTTAAATGAGCACTTAAAAGTTCATCCACATGACCATCATTCACGTCGTGGCCTATTAAAGAAAGTTGGTCAACGTCGTAATTTATTAAAATATCTACGTGAAACTAATTTACCTAAGTATCGTGAAGTTATTGCCAAATTAGGTTTAAGAAAATAGGACTTAAAGGGCAACGTTGTTGCCCTTTGCCTTATTAAGGAGGAAAAATGGAAAAAAAGGTTTTTGAATATCTTCAAGGAACCAGAAAAATAATTGTTGAAATTGGAGAAATGGGTAAACAAGCCAATGGGGCAGTTTTAGTTCGTTATGAAGACACAGCGGTTTTTACGGCAGCAGTTGCCAGCAAAGAACCTAAAGATGGGGATTTCTTTCCACTAACGGTGTTATATCAAGAACGATTATATGCTGCTGGTAAGATACCTGGTGGATTTTTGAAAAGAGAAGGTCGACCTTCTGAGTATGAAACGTTAACAGCTCGTTTAATTGACCGACCAATTCGACCGTTATTTTCGGAAAATTATCGAAATGAAGTACAAATTATAAATATTGTTTTAAGCGCAAATCCTGACTTTTCAAGTCAGTTTGCAGCAATCCTTGGTTCAAGTTTAGCTCTTTCAATATCTGATATCCCATTTGAAGGACCAGTTGCGGGAGTTACAGTGGGACGCGTTGATGGTAAGTTTATTATTAACCCAACCGTAGAAGAACTTGAAAAATCAGATATTAACTTAAATGTTGCGGGTACTTCTGAAGCCATAAATATGGTTGAGGCTGGAGCCAAACAAGTAAGTGAAGAAGATATGCTCGAAGCTATTCTTTTTGGACATGAAGAGATTAAACGCTTAATTGAATTCCAAAAAGAAATAGTTGCTGCTGTTGGGAAAGAAAAATTAGAATTCCCAATTAGTGAAGTTGATTCGGAAATTGAAAAAGCTGTACGTGAATTTGCTGAAAAAGAGTTGATTCAAGCGGTCAGTGTTCATGAGAAGTTAGCACGTCAAGCAGCTATTGATGCGGTTAATGAAAAGACCATTGCTCACTTTGAAGAAGTTTTTGCAGGCGATTTAGAACTTGAAGAAAAACTTAAAGAAGTTGAAGAAGTATTAAATATTATCGTAAAAGAAGAAGTGCGTCGTTTAATTACCGTTGATAAGATTAGACCTGACGGTCGTCAACTTGATGAAATTAGACCATTATCTTCAAGAGTTGATGTTTTAGAGCGAACTCATGGTTCAGCCCTCTTTACAAGAGGACAAACTCAATCATTAGCAGTTGTAACATTAGGTTCTTTAGGTGAGTTTCAAATCATCGATGGCCTAGGTGTCGAAGAAGGAAAGAGATTTATGTTCCATTATAACTTCCCTCAATTTTCTGTAGGCGAAGTTGGACGCTATGGTTCACCAGGTCGTCGTGAAATTGGTCATGGGGCTCTTTGCGAACGAGCATTATTCCAAGTAATACCTAGTGAAGAAGAATTCCCATATACTATTCGAGTTGTTAGTGAAATTCTTGAATCTAATGGTTCATCAAGTCAAGCCTCAATCTGTGCTGGAACTTTAGCATTGATGGCAGCAGGTGTTCCAATTGAAGCACCAGTCGCAGGAATTGCAATGGGATTAATCACTAATGGCAGTGAGTACACTATTCTTACTGACATTCAAGGTTTAGAAGATCACCTCGGTGATATGGACTTCAAAGTAGCGGGTACTAAAAAAGGTATTACCGCTCTCCAAATGGATATTAAGATTAAAGGAATCAATAAACAGATTTTAGAAGAAGCATTAGAACAAGCGAAAAAAGGTAGACTTCAAATTCTTGACCATATGTTAGAAACTATTAACGAAGTTCGCCCATCACTAAGTCCATTTGCACCAAAAGTTAAGATGTTAAGAATCAATCCAGAAAAAATTCGTGATGTTATTGGTAGTGGTGGAAAAATCATTACAGAAATCATTAAAGATTGCAATGATGTTAAGATCGATATTGAACAAGACGGTCGCGTATTCATTATGCATTCTGAAGTTGAATGGATTGAAAAAGCAGCTAAACGTATCGAAAATTTAACTAGAGAAGCTATCGTAGGAGAAGTATATACTGGGCAAGTAGTTAAAATTGAAAAGTTTGGAGCCTTTGTTGAATTATGGCCAGGATGTGATGGTTTAGTTCACATTTCCAAACTAGCAAATAAGAAAGTAGCCAAAGTAGAAGATGAATTATCATTAGGGGACGTAATCGCCGTTAAAGTCATTGGAATCGACGAAAAAGGTCGAATTAATTTATCAAGAAAAGATGTAATTAACAATACCAATAATGAGTAAAATCGGTATATTGACTGATTGCAGTAGCGGTCTCGATTATGCTCCTTTCCCCCATAATGTAAAGCTTACACGTATGGGTATCCACTTTGGTGAGGAAACATTTTTTGATGGATTGAATATTACCGCCGATCAATTTTATGAACGGCTTCAAAACTCAGATGTTATGCCTACTACAAGTGCGGTAACTCCAGGTGATATAGCAAAATGTTTGAAAGAATTCGAAGAGGAAGGTTATACGGATGTTTTATACTTTCCGTTACCTTTTGTCTTATCAAAGGCAACTGAGAACCTCCTCCTAATAAAAGATGAGTTAAATTCAAATGTGAAATTACACATTTATAACGCAAGGTCAACAACTTTATTATTAGGTTATCTTGCTAATGAAGCCCAAAAGATGGCTGATAAAGGCTATTCAATTGAGCAGATCTTAGATCGAACTGAAAGACTTCGTAATAATACGGTTGCATATTTTGTGGTTGATGATTTGAACCACTTAGTACGCAGTGGCCGTTTGCGCGGAGTGACTGGTTTTATCGGTAACCTAATGAAAATAAAACCTATTTTGACACTCTCAGAAGAAGGTGCAGTTGTTCCTCATTCAAAAGTTAGAACTCATCGCCGTGCCGTTGAAGAAATGGTTAAAATCGTTAACAATGAATTTGCTGGTGCAAAAAAAGTTGCCTATTTCATTTTGCATTCAGGGCGACCAAAAGAAGCTCAAGCAATCAAAGAAGCATATGTTGATAATGCACCTAATAAACATTCATTTTACCTTTCGACAATCCCTCCGATTTTAGGCGTCCATGTGGGTTGCGGTTTAATCGGTTATGGTGGATATATTTTAGATGGTATAGAAGAAATATAATAAATATATTGGGTAATCGAGCAGTTTTTAACTGTTAGGAAAGTCCATACTAGCACAAACTGTGATGTTTGTAGTGTTTGTGCCTAACGAATCCATAAGTTAGGGCAGTGGAGACACTGACGGCGAGCGATAATCTAAGTCGAAAGATATGATTTAGCTCTGAAAGTGCCACAGAGACGAGTTCTTAGGAAACTAAGAGGTGGAACGGGTAAACCCCACAAGCTAGCAACCCAAATTTTGGTAGGGGCACTGAGGATGCGGGAACAAGAACTGACTTCCTCGGCAATCACCTAGGTGATTGAGATAAATGATTACCGCCCGATAGGGTACAGAATATGGCTTACAAATATATTTATTATAACTTTAATACCATCTTTATTTTTGAAAGGGTGATTACTATTATCATACGTAAAGCAGAATATATTATAAGTGCGGTTGATCCTAAAGGATATCCGAATCATGATCTTGTTGAGTTTGCTTTTTTTGGTCGATCTAATGTTGGTAAAAGTAGTGTTATTAACGCGATTGCCAAACGAAAAAATCTAGCAAGAACATCCCAAACACCGGGAAAAACAATAACAATTAATTTCTTCAATATTAATGATGAGTTTTCAATCGTTGACGTTCCGGGTTACGGTTATGCTAAAAGAAGTGATACTCAAATTCAACAATTTGGTGAAATGATAGAGAAGTATTTAAACTCGCGAGAAAACTTAAAGGTAGCCTTCTTGTTAGTTGACTTGCGTCACAAACCAACTGAAAATGACGTTTTGATGGCAAATTATCTTAAAAGTTTTCCATGTGAATTGAAAGTTATCGCCACAAAAGCTGATAAAATTGGAAAAACTTTAATTGCCCGTCACGTTAAGCAGTTAATAATGACCTTAGGAGTTAGAAGAGAGGATGTAATTGTGACATCTTCCGTGACTAATTTAGGGATTGAAGAGATTTATAAAGTTATTGAAAACCATAAATAATGGCCGTGAAAACGGCTTTTTTTATTTGTCTGGCTCGCATAATAAACAGCACTTAAGCATATCAATTAATGAAGGAGTGAGATTATGGAGTTAAGAATAAATAGCAATGCGTCGATTAAGTTAGATAAGTTTACTGGGATTAAAAAGATCAATACTAGAGTGTCAGAATTCGTGTGTAAAAATGATACGGTTGAAGGTAAAATCTTAATTTATGGTAGTTATTATCAAAATGACCTTGATAAAAAGATTGATTTTAAAGAAAATATACCTTTTACCGTTGTCTTTAAAGACAATAATTATCTTATTAAAAATATTACCTGTGAAAACTTTTCCTATGGTGAAGTAGTCGGGCGCGGCTTAGATTGTAATTTTGATGTAGTGGTGAGCTATGAACTGAAAAAAGAAGAAACAGCTTCTACGGAAGAAGAACGAATTGAGGAAGTTATTGAGGTAGAAAGCGAAGAAACAGTTGATGAAATTGAACAAGTAGAACTAGAAGAGGAAATTGAAGTAATACAAGTTGAAGAATTACCAGGAGCAACACCAAGTGATGTAGTAGATGAAACGGTATCAGTCAGCCGCCCAAAAGAACCAACTGATGATGAGACAAGTAAAATTGATGAAGAAAGTAGCGAAACTACCGTAGATGTGGTTGATGATTACTATACTCAAAATGAACAAATCAAAGAAGACATTACGAAACATGTTGATAAGATTTTGCAAGCAAAAATGGAAGTAAAAACTGATAATGATCCCTCGGTAAAATTCAAGTTTGGAAGAGGAAAAGATGATAAAACTGCTATAAAGGTTATTTATTATCGTCATCCAAATGAAATTGAAGCTATTTGTAATCAAAATAATCTTAGTATTGACAAAGTATTTAAGGATAATAAAAACACTAATTTTGATCAATATCGCCGTATCATTATCAAATGAATCGAGACGTCCGAGGCTTAATTGAAAATTATTATGATATCAATGTGTCCTCAAGCGAAGCAATTACCAAAAAAGCTGTTAAACTAGTAAATGAAGATGGAACACCTTATTTTTTCAAGCGTACTAGTTATAATGCTCCTCAGAAATATCAATTTTTAGCAAGTTTAGGAATTAGTAATATCTTATTTCCCATTCTAAATAAAAATAATCAATATGTAACTCAAAATAAATATGAAAACTTTTACTTGAGTAATTTCGTTAATGACTATACTTTAGTAGCAGAAGTAAAAGCAGTAAATATGGTAAATGAACTTCAAAAGCTACATGAGAAGACATCTTTTTCGCGTCAATTGTCACCTCGTACTGCTCGTCCTAAATTTGAAGAACTAACAGCACAATTAGATTATAAGTTTAAGTTAATAGAAGAATTTGTAAGGAGTGTAGAGTCTAAACCATTAGGAGTTTACAGCATGCCCATTTTAAGCAATTATCACCACATCTTGGATGCCAAGACTGAATTGGCTCGCCTTCAAAAGCGACTTATTAGTCGGATTAAAGAAAAAGAAAGTGTTGATTACACTTTCGTTCATAATAATCCTAAGCTAGACCACTTATTAAATGTTCGCGGAGCCCGCTATTTGACTAGCATTGAAAATGGAAAGGTTGGCATCAGCAGTTTAGACTTGGCAAAGTTCTATCTAGAAAATGAGGACTTAAACATTGACATGAATTCAATTATCCAAAAATACTTCGGTAAATACGATAATGATTTTTATTTAGATTATTTTAGATATTTAGTGCTATTTATGAGTATTAAAAGAATTGTAGTAACGGATCTAGATTATATCAGTGCTCAAAACTTTATCAATTCAGCAACATCATTAAAAAGGTATTTTGATCAGTTTTCAATAACAAAGAAAAAGGTTAGCGAGTAGTAAGATTCCAACTATACACAATAATAAGATATTGGTTCCACAAAAGCACAAAAATGTAACAAATAATTGCCAAAAGAAAATGATTGTTAGAAGAAAACGAAGACTAATAAAGTATAGTTTAATTTTATAAAAGAGGGCCCAAAATCTTCCTGAGCGCATAATATCACCTAATACATTGTATGTATAAATAGATGTTTTAGTTCCCGGTCAAAAACGAATCAAAAGTTCTTTAATAAAAGTAAGAATCTTACCTATAATAATATTATAAAAAA
>DUOG01000014.1 GCA_012838945.1 Acholeplasmataceae bacterium
CACGACGTTCATATTTGGGTACTAGCGGAGAACTAAATTCGCCATTTTAATCACCAGGTATAGTAAGATTTAATGTACCATAACTAGTGTTTAATTCGCGTTCATAGTAACCATTTCTCGAATTACCAGAATTAAAAACCTGAGCGATCATACTTTTCATATTGTAAGAAGGATGTAAGTTAAAACTTAAGTAATTCATTCATAGCCCTTTGTAATTCTTCTTTGAACAATTCCTCAATTGCTTTTTCAAAATCTTACTATTCATTAGATAATTGATAATATTTGTAGTAAAATAATTCATAGAAACTCCTTAGTTTTTGTTTTCGATGAACTAATTTTACACTAAGGGTTTCTTTTTTTCTACAAAAATATAAATTAAATGGTTTTATCCATTTACACAAAATATTTTACACTATCTTAAAAAGAAAGGAAAATATTTGATGAGAAAGACAAAACATAAATTTCTAAAAGAATTAATAACTTTTTTTCTACTATTAATACTAGTTACACTCTTTATACCAATAATCAAAACAGAAGATTTCAGCGTCAACGGTTTTCAAGCCATTTTGGGTTATAAACCATCATATGAAATTGGCAACTTTTCTGCCTCAGTACAGTTTACTTTCTTTTCTTGGCCAATATTAGTGACCTATTTATTGGCACTGATAGGGTTGGTAATACTGTTAACTCCCATTAAAAGCAAGAACATGATCAAATACCTTATGATTGCAACCATCAATATAATCACTTTGATTCTATTTATCTATATAATTGAATTCTTCAAAAATGCTGTTGTTAATAATAACTTTTTGATCGAATTATATTTTAATTCCTTAATCTTCAATTATAGTATAGGAGCCTATCTAGGAATTATTGCTTCAGCAATAAATATTTTTCTATCAGGATTAATGTTATTTATTAAATCGATATCGATAAGTACAACTCTTGCATAAGGGAAGAACCAGTTTTCTATTTTGAAATGCTTCTCTTATTGCGAGAAATTTCTCACTGCCTAATATATCATCTAGCGAATTATTAAAAACATTACCTAGGTCGCTTAAACCATTATGGTCTAAACAACAAATAGTAACCGTACCGTCACTTAATATACCAATATGGGTTTTTCCCCCAAGACAATAACCACTATTATCTTCAGCATCTAAAATAGCCGGCCACTCAAACTCTTCTTCTTTCGATAGATATATCCTTTGATTAATTTTTTGACCATGATAATTCTCAAGAATATCTATTTTAAAGTAATCATTTAGATAATCAATGATCATTTTGTTTAATGCCACAACATCTTGTTTACGCTCATCATTCCAAAGTCTTAATGAAATAAAGATTCTTTTTTCAAGTTTTTCTACCATAGGAATGACAGTATCCAAATACTGCTTTCGCTTTTCTATCGATTGGGTGATCAGACTTTGAAGTGAAATATTTATTTGACGAATATTATTGGATTTCATAATTGTATCAAAATACTTTTCTAATAAAAAACCATTAGTAGTAATATTAACTGTTAATCCATACTCGTTTGTTAATTCAATAATCTTATCAAAATCGGGATGCATCAAAGGTTCGCCCTTTAAATGAAGATAGAGATAGTCAGTATATTTTTTCACCATTGGTAAGATATTGTTGAGATCTTCCAAATCCATCATTTGAGGTTCTTTATTAGATTGAACACAAAATGGACAATCTAAATTACAATAATTTATAATTTCTAAATATATTTTTTTGAATTTTATCTTATTCTTCATCATGTACATGGAAGTCATCAACATCGATGACATTAGTCCTCCTCCTCGGTTCTTCAGATTTTGTAGGTTGGCTACGTTTTGGGAGACGAATATCTAATAATAAAATGATTCCGGTGACTATTACCAACAATCCAATTATCCAACAGACAATTTTGGTAATATCGATTGGGTCAACAATAATCAAAATTAAGGCTAGAATATAACGATATAAATCATTTTGGAGTTGTTTTATTTTATCCTTAGCTTTTATTAAGTTGATTATTGATAATCCAAATATCACTCCTCCAATGATTTTAGTAATAAAATCTGGGGGAAAGATTAATAATACAATCGCAAAAATAACCATCATTAAACTATCGAAGAAATTATAAGTTTTCCATTTAGCAGCTTTAGAATTTTCAATGAGACTCGGAATATTAGAAAATAAAATAATTAAACTTGCGATAATGATGAGGGTTCGAAGGATTGCGGTGGCGGAAAGGGATATTATTAATAGTCCACCTAGAATTAAAATAATTCCAGTGAGAAAACGATTATATTTAAAGATCATAAATTCACTTCCTTATTTATTATTTTTTGTAAAAATATCTACTTTATATCTTTTTGCTATAAAATATTATACCACAAAAACGTCAAGATGTACTAAAAGAAAATGCTAGGTTTCCCTAGCAATTAGTAAAAGTACGATACCATATCAGAATTCGGGGGATTAACATTATCCTGATTGAACATCTTGATGGTAATCTTCTTTACGATCGTTATAAAATAACTTATACCCTTTATCGGTCGGTGAATATAGCACTTCACAATTAATGTTAAAATTAGCAAAATAAGAATTGATCTCACTAATATAACGGGTTACAGTGCGATAATTTATGTTAAAAAATTTTGCTAAAGTATTTCTATTTAATAATTTTCCTTTCTTAAGTTCGTCATAAATATATAGTAACGCCTGCGATTTTACAACATTCATAATTATTTCTCCCCTCTTAAAAAATCATAATATAATAATTAAAAATATACTATTACAACGCTATCGCAAACCCCCGCCTAAATGATGGTATGTTTTTACATTACAGTCAAATTATACCACACAGGATGAAAAATTTCTATATATATTATATTTTAATTTTCATTTTGTGAGAAATCTTATAGTTTTTCGACTAAAAAGGGATGATTTTATCTATCATCCCTTTACCATTATGTCATTATTATAGGCGATTTAATTCATTCAAGAATTTTTCAACGTCTTCTGGCTCACCATCGAATTCAAACTTAGCTAAAATTGGAACGCCATAGGTATCAGCAATCTCATCTGCTGATAAGCAATAAGCTTCTCCATAAGATGTGTCACCACTTGCAGCAACAGCTACTAAGTGTTCAGCATTATTGTCAAGAAAATCTTGAACTTCTTCTGGCACTTCACCATAACCATCAGTAAATGTAACTAATACATATGGCTCATTAACGGTTTCGTTACCAGTTTCAATTTTTAATGTGTCCTCTACGCCTAGCTTTTCTACAAAGCTTTCAACGTTTCCAGTTCTAGATGCATATACAATTTTCATCTTTTTTCCTCCTTTTGTTGAGATCTTATCTCAATTTTTAGTTTAGCATAGTCATTATTACTTGTCAATGATGAATAAGACAATAATTACGACATACCATACCAAGAAAATTTTTAATCCTACAGGTACTGACAATTAAATACCTTATCTTAGATTATTCTAGTGTTGCTTTTGTAATTAGATTATATAAAGTTGGATTAATCTTGGCGATATTTACCGGTTTAAAGTTGTTGTTTAACCAACAATGTTCGGTAGTCCCATAGTTTATTATTAGCCCTTCTTGATTAATTATTTCATACTCAAACTCAATTTTTACTTTGGAATAAGATTTGATTTGGGTCGTTAAGACTAACTGATCACCAAAGCGAGCGGGGGCTTTATAAACTGATGTTACTTTAAGAACTGCTAAAGATAGGTCTTTTTCTATTTTGGAGAAAGGGTATCCCATCACATCGCAAAATTGAACCCGTCCAACTTCATACCATATCGGATATATCGAGTGGTGGATTACTCCCATTTGATCAGTTTCAACATAGCGCGGATGGATTATAGTCGTTACCTTCATATTATCCCTACCTTTTTCAGAATTATTATACCACTTTAATGGTAATTAATAATAAAATTTGCAACATTTTATAAATAAAATACGTTGGTTTATTTATTCAAATCCTGAAAGAAAAATCATACGACATTGAAAATATAATATAAAATATTTCAATAAAGTTATAAATAAAAAACTATATAACATTAAATTGAAATTTTCTAATTTTATTCTATCATTAAAAACCAGATCCACTAGAGTATTTTATATTTTTCTAAATGTTTTTTCTTATAAAAATAGGGTTTATAATGAGATTGTAGGTTTATCTCATATCTTCTTTACAAATAATGAGACTCCCCTTAGGTTATATCTTGATCTGCAAATACTAGTTATTAGGATACAATTTTTACTTCTGTTTCGTAATTTTGTGTATAAAAAAAGTCTACAAAATTATTCTATCTGAATAACTTGAAGACTTTATTATAACGGATTTTCTCCATATTCATATAAATAAAAAGTTGATACCTTTTAAGTATCAACATTAATTTCATTATGGAGCAGGTAACGAGAATCGAACTCGCATCTTCGCCATGGCAAGGCGGTATAATAGCCGTTATACTATACCTGCATTTGGTATTAATATTATACCAAAATTAAATTAAGAAATCAAGTATTTTTTTAGTATTTTTGCATCCATTTTTAACCACTTTTTAAAGAGTCCCACAAATAGAAAGATGCATAGGTACGATAAGGGCTCCAAGCCTTACTGATTTGTAATAGGTCTTCAAGCGAAGGATTATTTTCAAATTGATAGAGGTTTTTAACGGCTCTTTGAAGACCACCATCGCGAGTAGAGAAGATATCTTCACGTCCTAATGAAAAGATTAAAAACATCTCTGCTGTCCATGGACCAATACCTTTTATTTTGGTAAGCAACTCAATTATTGATTCATTATCCAACTTATCAAGATCATCTAGATTGATAGTACCATCAACTACATATTCTGATAAACTCTTAATATATTCTATTTTTCGCATTGAAAGTCCAATTTCACGAAAGACTTCATCTTTAGTAGCTAAGATCAAATGCGGATCAAGTTTATTATTTAGAACAGCTACTAGTCTCCGCCAGATAATATCTACTACCTTATTTGATAGTTGTTGACCAACGATTGAACTTAAGAGTGATTCAAAGTAATTAAGGGTGAGGGGTCTTTCAATCAGATTATTATCATCAATAATTTTTGCAAGGACAGGATCAGATTTTTTTAAATAATCATTTATTTCAATAGTAGTTTTTAAATACTCTCTCATAATTATTCACTTGCTTTCCAATAGGTCGCAATTTGCTTTTCAGATAAACTTTGAACAAAATCAACTTTCACTTGTAAAAAGTGTTCGATTGAACCAAGGATTTGATAAAGTAAAGCTCTGTTTTCAAATTCCGAACGAGTCACAGGCAATTTATCTTTTTGATATTCTTCCCTTAACAATTGCCATTCATCTAATAATTTTATTCCATTATTATATTCATGAAAAGAAAAAGCAATGTGATTAAAGAAAACCGCCATTATTTCTGCTTGAGGAGTAACATAGGTAATCTTTCTTAGATTATCAAGAATACCTCGTAAAATCTTCAATTGACTCTTACGCATCATCATATAACGAACAAAATAACTTGTATCAGCAAAAATATGATTATCTCGATGATTTGCTGCTCGCTCTAGCGAAAGATTGACATAATCTTCAGTTTGCTTCAAAATATCTAGATTAGGGTCTACTTTAGCATCTCCCATTAAATACATTGCATATTGAGAAATAACCATTTTCATGTTTTCTTCAATGAAACGTTGATCACTTCTAATCTTTTTTAACGAACGAGGAATGATCAGATTTAATAAAACGCCAATCCCTACCCCAATTATCATCAAGGCCAACTCATTTAGCATTATGTCAAGTCCTACTGATTTTTCAATAAGGAAATGGGTTGTAAGGACAGCATTAACTGATATACCTTCTTTTATATCGAAGATTATGCTTAAACCCACAAAGAAAAGTAAGAAAAGACCAAAAACAATTACCCTAAAATCAAATAGCGTAAAGAGAATAAATGCTAAGCCGGCAGCCATTAGAAAGGAAACAAAACGCTTAAAAGCGACTTGGATCGTTTCTCGTTTTGTATCTTGAATAGTTAGAAGGGTTATAATACCACAAGCTACACTATATTTTAAATGCAAAATATCAGCAATCAAAATTGCTACGGTACCGCCAAATGCAATTTTCAGTATTTTAATGTAATTGATTTTGGAGATAAAACTATCTTTTTTCATTAATCATTCCTCATTAGTTATTAATCGAAGTTCATTTGTTTATATTCATCAACTTCACTAAAGATCTCTAAGAAAACCATTACTACCAATGGATCAAATTGAGTTCCGCTACATTTTCTTATTTCTTGAATCGCTTCTTCTTTGGTTAAGGCTTTACGATAAGACCTTTCGTTTGTCATTGCATCAAAAGCATCAACTATACTTATAATTCTTGACAAGAGCGGAATCTCTTCACCTTTTAAATTATTTGGATATCCCGTTCCATCCCATCGTTCGTGGTGGGATAAAATATATTTAGCAATTGAAACAAACTCTGGGCTCGCCATCGCAATCCGATAACCGATTTCCGGATGTTTTCTCATTTCTATCCATTCTTCATCATTTAGTTTGCCCGGTTTTTGTAAAATTTTATCACTAATTCCTACTTTTCCAATATCATGAAGTGCAATTGCTAGTGCCAAGTCATCAAGTTCATTTTCGGTCAAGTTAAGTTTTTGACCAACTATTCGAGCTAATTTTTGCATGCGCTCACAATGTTCTTCAGTCTCTTGACTTTTAGCAAGCATTGTCGACTTAATGGATTGTAATAGCGCACTATGTGAGCTATTTCGATCTAAGAGCTTGCGCTTATACATATAATCTTCTGCTTGCTTTTGAATTAGATCAAAATCTTCATCAGGATACTCTTTTACCGCATATCCTAAAGAAATATTGATGTGATAAGCTTCATTAAAAGTATAACTATTATAATCATTACAACAATGTTGAATATGTTTTAAAACTTCATAGGCTTCTTCACTAGTTGTATTAGGGAACAAGATAGTAAACTCATCGCCCCCTGTACGTGAAATAATTGCATTTTGATCACAGCAGTTTTGAATAATTTTTGCTGTTTCAACTAATAGTTTATCCCCTTCGGCATGACCAAAGGCATCATTTAAGAATTTAAGACCATTAATATCTCCCATCATCACCACCAGGGGTAAATACTCCGGTTGATCATATTTCTTCTTGACCTCTTCGAAGTAAATTCGATTATATAAGCCAGTTAAACTGTCATGATAACTTAAATATTTTATCCGCTCTTCTTTTTGTTTTTGATCAGTAATATCAAAAATAAAACCTTCCAGAGCCATTACTTCATAATCATCGGTATAAATTGCTTGTCCTTGTTCCAAAACCCATTTGGTATCACCGGTTTCGGTAACAATGCGGTATTCTTGTTTAAAACTGCCTTTTGATTCAATTACCTTAGTCCATTCCTTGCGAACTAAATCTCGGTCTTCAATATAAATTAAATCATTATAAGATAAGTCTTGATTATTAATTAAATTTTCAGGATAGTATCCAGTTAGTTCAAAACAGCCTTGAGAAACATATTGCATCGTCCAATCTTCATCATTATTACATCGATAAGCCATTCCTGGAAAATTAGCTAAAAGAACTGATTTACTTCGTTCACTTTCCTTTAACTGCTCTTCAATTTTATGCTTCTCTGTTATGTCATAACCGACACCAATAATTTCAATCGGCTCTCCATTTTGATTCCTTAAAATGCGAAATTTATGTTCCATCAAAATTATTGAACCATCTTTATCATAATGTTCTACTTTTGCGGTTATGAAACGTTCAAATTTATCACTATCAATTTCTTTAAAAAGTTCCTTATTTAACTTCTTCAAGAAAGATAATGATTTAGGAGTAACTGTATCAGCTATCTTCTTTTGATATATATCCTCAATCGTAAACCCTAGTATTTTTTGAACTGAAGGATTTACATAATTTATGCGATAGGTTTTAAAATCTAAAACCCATATAAGACCTGGCATATTGTTAGTGATAATTTTTAGCCTTTGTTCATTTTCTACTAAGCTACTTTCAATATTATCTAAAGCTATGAAAGCCATAATTATTTTGCCTATTTCCGGTGAAAAAACTCTCACACGATAATATTGATCTTTAATTTGAAGGGACACTTCAAAATCTTTATCATCTTCAACTAAAGCCATTTCACCACATCTTTTAATAAACTCTAAATAATACCGATTATTCACCGGTCCAATTTCGGTTATTCTTTTGTTGATAAGGTCAACTGCTTTAAATCCCGTAATCATTTCAAAGACTGAATTTACTTCTATAAATTCCATATCAATTGGTTTATTAGTGTCATCATAAATAATTCGGTTATATGTATAGGCAATTGAACTAACTGATATTACTTTTTTAAGAATGTCTAAATTCATAGAAATAGTCCTCCGAATGTAATTATATCATAACTTTCAACATCGGTTGACTATTTATAACAAAAAAATACTTTTTTTACTTGTTTTACTCATTTTTTAAAAAAACATATTATAAAGTATTTGATTTTAACTTAGTCATAACTCTAATATTTAAAATAAAAAACTCATATCATACGATATGAGTTAATATCCGACTTATAGTTTATTACCACATTCATTACAATATTTTGCATTCTCATCATTTAAATGATCACAAAAGCGACATCTGATAAGAACTTGTTTTTCACTATTTATGAATCCTAAACTTTCACCAGTCGAACGCAAGTGACGATCTCTAAACTCACTATTTCGGTAAGCAAAAGCAGCAAGCATGCCAAATATTCCAAAACCAAAGAACGGAATTAAGATAGCAGCAAACTTTGGCTCAGCTGAGCCTACCGAAGCCATTCCACCAAGAACAAATCCCACAAAACATATTCCCACACCAACGTATGATATTACACATACTTTGTTATAAAACTTTTTCTTGTCTTTATCCATTTTGAAATGCTCCTTCTAACTTGTCTAATAATAATATTACCGAAAATGTCTTGCAATATAAATTATATCAAATAAATTTAAAATTTCAATGAAATAACTAACTTTATTGTTGTTCGAAAAAATAACCAAAAGGAGTGTTTTTTGTAATAAAGTATTATATAATGTAATTGTGGAGGTAATAGTAATGGCTAAAAAAACAACTAAGAAAAAAGAAGTGAAAATACTTCAAATCATTATTGCGATTTTAATAGCTGCCTTTGGAGGTTATTTTGCTAAGGACTATGTTCTAGATCCTTATGAACCACTTCCGTTAGAGGAATACTACTTAGAGGTTGAGGGATTAGAGGGAGAAGCTTTTATAAATAAGTTGCATGAAATCATAAATCGTGACTTTAAAGCCCTCAGTTATAGTAAAGCAAAAAATGTATTGATGGATGCTGATGTCGCACCCGATGATGATACTAAAGTGTTAACCATCTATTCAAGAGAAAAAGTTGAGCGTGACTGGGGCAAGGGAAATAATTGGCATCGGGAACACGTGTGGCCAAACTCACGTTTAGGTTTAGAACGAGTTGATGAAAGTGATAAAAATAGAGCTAGTGATTTACATAATCTAAGAGCAATCGTACCTAGTGTAAATAGCAGTCGCAGTAACAAAGTCTTTGATGAAACAACTTCCAGCAATACCTTTTATCCTGGTGATGAAGATAAAGGTGATGTTGCTCGTATCTTATTCTATATGATCATAATGTATCCTGATTTAGAACTAGTAGATGAAGTATTACCAAATGATACGGAGACCAATTATCTACCTGAAGGAGCCAAGATGGCGAAACTATCAGTATTATTAAAATGGCATGAAGAAGACAGAGTTGATGATTTTGAACGTCACCGAAATAATGTTATCTATGAAGCTCAAAGAAATCGCAATCCATTTATCGATCATCCTGAGTTTGTCTATAAAATATTTGACATAAAAGAGGAGCAAGAGACTGCATCAAAAAATAAACTCCACTCCTATTATTATATTATAATAACAGATCTTAGAAGAAAAGAGGAATTTTTATGTTAAAAGCAACATTTCCTAGTGGCACTTATTACATTGGTGATCCTTCTTATGTCGTACGGGGCGAAGAAGGTTATCACTGGATTGAGTCAGTATGGAGTCATTTCTACAATGGTAATAAAGGTTGTATTGAAGTAAATGGCGTCAAATTGTTTTTGCATAGTAGTTATGAAGGTGACGGCGTATTTGATGGTTTCTTTGTTGATAGTGGATGTATTGCTGTTATCAAGATTGATGATTTACTTGATGATAATCGTTTCAATTTTAAAAACTTTAATATAAGAGGTACAAAATTTATTAAATTTGACCATGATTTTGAAATTATTTATGACAATGGTTTATTTAAAATCGGCAAGCAAATAATTATAAATACTAATTTATCTGAATAGCCATTTGAGAATTAATCGCAAGATTGATTCTCTTTTTTTATCGAATTAAAAAAATCTTATTGGTTAAAATAAAATTACAATATATAAAAAAGGAGTTAACTATATGAATAGAAAAACATTACTTTTAATCTCTGTTTTAGTATTATTATTAGTTCTGTCGGGATGTCGTAAAGAAGATCAAATCTTGGAGGGAACTGGTTATGGCATTACCCATAAAGATTATGTTGGTGTTGCTAAAATCAAAGTTAAAGATGGTGTTGTTGAAGACCTTACCCTAAATGAAGTATTGTTACCAAGTACTTGGGCTGAAATCAGTATTGGCACTGATGTTCCTGAAGATGTGGTAGTGGCTGATGGCAAATGGTATGCTAAATACATTGTTATTGGTGACCGTAATTTTACCGGTACCGTACGGGATGAGCCGCTAACTGAGGGTACTGAAACATTTACTAAACAAACTGTAAAGTATTCGAGTGATGATATTGAAGATCTTTACCTTTGGTTACGTCAACCAGAAGATAACAGTGCATGGTATGCTCAAAAGCTACTTGATAATGAGGCACACATCGCAAAATCTGATTGGAGTAAAGCCAATTATCAATTGAAAGTAAATGGCTTTACTAAAAGAGATATCGACTACTGGCCTAGTAGTGAAGGAAGTATTGGTTGGAAAGGAAATATGGAGGCTATTAGCGCCGCTTTAAAAGGGACCAAAATGGATGCTTCCGAAAATCTAGTTCGAAATGATGATGGTTATTGGAGCATAAACGGTGTAAAAAGTGGTGCAACTTTAGTTGATTTTAAAGATTACTATAAAGTTGCTCTCAGAGCTTATAATAACGCCCTTGCAAATAACGATTAAAAACGCTAAGTGGGTTATCCACCTAGCGTTTTTTATAATTTCCAATACTTTTCTAACTCCCATTGATGAACCACCTTTCGGTATTCATCCCACTCTAGTTCTTTCGCAATAATATATTTATGGAAGATATGAGGTCCTAATACTTCTTTCATAAGTTCACTTCTTTTTAACTCCTCGGTTGCATCCTTTAGATTTTCCGGTAAATTTATAATGCCAACTTCTTCTCGCTGATGATTAGTATATTCAAAAATATTATCATAAACAGGCTCTACCATTGGATAGTTATTGATAATACCTTCAAGTCCAGCCCCTAAAATAGCGGCCACGGCTAAATAAGGATTGGCAACTGGATCGACATTTCTAATCTCGGTTCTTGTACTATGGCCTCGAATGCTTGGGATTCGAATCATCGAACTTCGATTAGCATCAGACCAACACACATAACACGGTGCTTCGAAACCTGAGACTAGTCTTTTATAAGAATTGACAATTGGATTAGTGATTGCGGAGAAAGCTCGAGCATGATGGACAATTCCACTTATCCATTTTTGACAAATACTACTCAACTTAAATGGCATATTTTCATCATAAAACAGGTTAACTCCTTGGTCATTAAACAAAGAACAATTAATATGCATCCCATTCCCTGGTTTTCCTTCAACTGGCTTAGGCATGAAAGTCGCATATAATTGATGGTTTCGCGCTACTTGTTTTACTACTTGCTTGAAAGTTTGAATTCGATCACAGGTAGCAAGTGCTGAATCATAAGTCCAATTAATCTCATTTTGGCCTGGCCCTACTTCGTGATGACTAGCCTCGACTAAAAACCCTAGTTTTTCAAGTTCTAAAACAATTGCATGTCGACAATGAGCCGACTCATCAAGAGGGGCAAGGTCAAAGTAACTTCCTTGGTCACTAAATTCATATGATACCTTACCATTTTGATCTTGTTTAAACAAGTAAAATTCTGGTTCTACTCCAACCATTAAATCACTAATACCAATCTCATTCATTTTTCGCAATATGCGTTTTAAGTTATTACGAGGGTCACCCACAAAAGGGGTTCCATTAGGTAAGTAGACATCACAAATTAAGCGAGCAACTTTTCCGTATTGATTACTCTCCAGAGGCAATATCAACCAAGTAGATAAATCAGGCTGTAAATACATGTCAGCTTCTTTTATTCTGACAAAGCCTTCAATACTGGACCCATCAAACATCGTCTTCCCTTCAAGAGCACTTTCTAAACGACTAATAGGTAGTTCAACACTTTTAATTGTCCCTAACATATCAGTAAATTGTAGTTTAAGATAACGAACATTTTCTCTTTCCGCTAACTCCATTATTTGCTTTTTAGTATAATTAATCATAAAATCACCTTTTATTAATCTTATTAGAAAGATTCCTGTTTTATTTATCAAATCAATAAAATAAACCATCACTAGTTTTAGTGATGGTTTATTATTACTGATAGTATTTTGCTTGGGCATTCCACATCTTTTTATATATGCCATTTTGATTTAATAACTCTTGATGATTACCAATTTCTTTTATTTCGCCATCATCAAGAACGACGATTTCATCGCAAAACTTACAACTTGACATCCTATGTGAAATAAAGATTGCAGTTTTATGGTGAACCAAATCTTTAAATTTCTCATAAATTTCAGCTTCACTTTTTGGGTCAAGTGCTGCGGTTGGTTCGTCTAGGATGACTAGTGGTGCATCTTTATATAAAGCTCTCGCTATTGCAAGTTTTTGGGCTTCACCACCAGATATCTCAACTCCATTTTTACGGTTGCGTTGATATATGATGGTATCTAGTCCATCTTCCATCTTTTGAACTCGTTCTTTAAGGCCTGCTTTTTCTAAAGAATCCCAAACCTTTTCTTCATCAACTTCAAGACCTGAGGCGACATTATTTTTAATGCTATAAGAGAATAATTTAAAATCTTGAAAAACAACCGAAAAGAGTTGATAACAAGCTTCTTTAGAATACTCTGAGATTGGACGTCCATTTATATAGATGTCTCCACTGGTTGGTTGATAGAGGCGACATAACAATTTGATTAAAGTTGTTTTGCCAGCACCATTGGCACCAACAATTGCGATTTTTTTACCCTTAGTTATTTTAAGATTAATATTTTTTAGAATCAGATTATTTTGATTAGGATAAGCAAATGAAAGGTCTTTAAACTCAATTTCAATTTCTTCATTTGCGTCAAGTTCTAAATCGCCATAAGTGTGTTTTGTTTGCAAGTTTAAATATTCAAAATAATTATCTAAATAGTTATTTCGTAAACTAATGTTAGCATAAGTCGAAATAAACTCATTTATTTTTTGGGAAAACAAAGTTATGGCTGAGGCATATGCTACCACATTACCAATGGAAATCATTCCATAAAGTGCTTTAATTCCTACAAAAACATAGGCACAAAAACTCAATACTTCTCCCATTAGGGTAATGATGGTAGTATATCGAATGTTATAAGTGGTGTATTCGCGCCAAACCCGGTCAACACTATACTTCTCACTTTGCATAGCCTCTAGGATCATCGGTTGCATATTATTAATCCGAATATCTTTTCCATATTTATAATTTGAGGCTAATCGATAGAAATAACTAAATTTTCGATTCCCATCGATATTTCCCATCATCGCATCATATGATCTTTTATTATCTTTTTTCATAATCTTCATATTAACCACCGCCACAATCACAATTACCACCAAGATAATTAAAAGTGAGGCGGGATGATTGAAGAAATGAGCAATTTTACTGGTCGTATTAAGTTCTTTTCTAACGAACAATCCGCTCAATAACGTAATCGAATAGACAAAGGTAAGACTAGAGACAATGAGGTTTCCTACCAAATAATCTCCATAACTAACAATCCCACCGCTACTAGTTGAGCCATCTTTGGCCTTTTGAATCAAATTCATAACTTCATTTGCTTCAATTTGTTCATAATCAAGTTCAAATGATTTTAAGGCAATTAAGTTATTCAAATTATAATTTAGTTCAACTGAATAATATTTTTGAAGATAACCAATAAATCTCAAAATAATACCAATGAAAAAATTAAGGCCAATTAAACCAATGATATAAAGATAAAGGTCTTCCTGTGGGGCTTTGTTTATTAGACCATCAATTATTAATCTTGTAAAGATAATGGAAACAAAAGGGCGAATCGAAACAAACAGATTGCTGATAAAGATTAAGTAATAATAAGGTTTGGAAGCTCTTTTGAGGACAGACATAATATTAAACATTTTTCTAAAATTCATTTTAATATTTTTCATGCTGCCTCCTCCTTATAATATTGACTTTGAATATCAAAGACCTCTTTATATTTAGTATTTCGTGCAATCAGTTCATAATGAGAACCACTTTCAATTATTTTCCCATCCTCTAAGAATAAGATTCGATCACAAAATTTAGTTGATGATAAACGGTGAGATATGAAAATGGAAGTATGTCCTTCAGTAAACTTTGCATATCTTAAATACATTGCCTCTTCACTAATTGGATCTAGTGATGCTGTCGGTTCATCAAGGATTAAAAGTGGGGCATTTTTATATAAAGCACGAGCCAATAATAATTTTTGGGTTTCACCACCACTTAAGCGAATACCACTTTCATCAAAGATTTGAGTGATGAAACTTTGTTCCTGATGTTCGAGTTCTAATATTTTGTCTTTTAGACCAGCTTCCTCTACTGCTTTCCAAAACCGTGGCAAGTCAACATCTTCTTCTTTAACACAACACACATTATTCAAAATAGAAAGGGCTAGAGGTTCAGAGTCTTGGAATAAAACACTAAGTAATTTCATATACTCATCAATATTAAAATCAATTAAATTATGTCCATTGATTAAAATCTCACCTGATGTAGGGGCATATAGACCACAAAGCAGTTTAATAATTGTAGTTTTTCCTGCTCCATTAGACCCAACTAAAGCAACCTTTTCCCCAGGTTCAATCGTAAAACTTAAATCTTTAATTGTTTCTTCTTCTGCATCAGGATATTTAAAGGATACATTTTTAAATTCAATCTTAATTGGTAGTGAAACATCTTCGGCGGTTAGGCCTTGATCATGGTTAAAATGGTTTTTCATTTCTAAACATGCACGATATTCATTTACTTGAATGTTTGCTGTTCTAAGGGAATTGAAAGAATCCAATAATGAATTAAGCCACCCAGTGAATCCAGCGATTATTCCTACTAAAAAAGTAAATGTAGCTACCTCAATCTTACCATCAATAACCATGGAAATAATTGTGAAATAAGCGACAAAATCTCTGATTAAGAGAAATATTGTATCTGATACTTGCGCAAATAAAAACTTTTGATTTATTTTTTTAGCGAGAGTTGTACGCCTTTTGGTAAGTATGACAAAGAGTTTAGAAAACCAACGATCTAATCGGTAAAGTCGAATGTCTTTACCGTTATTAATATCAGTGGCTTCATTTGATAAGTAGTACATTTCATACCACTCATCATTAACTGCTTCTCTTGTCTTTTTCACATAATTGTTAGCTCTTTTAGTCAAATAATAATTGACAAAACTCATAACAAATAAAATTGGTAAAACAATCGGGCTATAGATCGAAATTAACACACCATAAACAATCAAACCCACAATATTGAATATTAACACTGGGGCTTGCTTTAGCATCAATTCAATCCCAACCCAATTTGAACTCATAGCTTCAAAGGCTTTGGATACTATTTTTTGTTTTTCTTTAGGTTCAATATTTTCATAATCAATTTCCATTTGATGTTTAGATAACCTAATCCAAAAAGTAGTACATCTTACTACCGTATTTTCGCGTTCATAACGATTAAAAGAATAATACTTTAATGACATTAAGACAAAGGATGTTAAGCTAATAACTAAAACTATTAATACATAAAAATCCAGGTCTACTGCGCTTGTCATCGCAAAAACAACAATAGTTGGTATCAATGTTGAAAAGAGCGGTAATAAAATTGATGAAATAAAATTAACCGCTAAGTAGAATTTAATCTTTGGACATTTTTTAAATGCCTCACGATAAACATATTTAATGTTTTCTAATAATGAATGTTTCATAATCTCCTCATCCTGATTTACATTTTTTCTTAAATTACTTTAAATTATATCAAATATTTCTTTTCAAGTCGCCTCTAATTGTAAGAAAAAAAGGAATGCATTCTTCAGTAAGAGCATTCCTCTTAAATAATTCCAAATAATATCATACCGATAATGTTAATCGCAAAATTAGCAAACATATGAACAAACCACGCCGGATAGAGGCATTCTAACTTCTCACACAGATAATTAAAGATGATACCGCCGATAAATAGGCCCGACACAATAACAGCATATTCAAACCAAGAAAACCATCCAACCATAATAGCAACATGATATAAGGCAAAGAAGATTGCGCTGAATAGATAGGCAAACTTTCTCGATGTGACTTTCTTTAACTTCAGAAACGTAAATCCGCGAAAAAATATTTCTTCTAAAAATGAGTTTCCAAAAGAAATATAAATTGAAACATAAATAAAATTATCTTTAGTTATATCACCATTCTTTGTTAAAGAATCAATAATATTGGAAAATTCAAAAACGTTTCTTAAAAGGAAATAGCCACCTAGGATAACAGTAAAAACTGCTAATCCCAAACTAAAGGATATAAATAGTCCCTTCTTTTGAAACTTTAGGACTGAAAATATATTATCCTTGTGATATAAACCATAAAGTAGTGGTCCTCCTAAAAAGAGGAACACTTTAATGATTGATTTATATAAATATGGAGGTTGAACAATGGCATCAACAATGGCCATAATCACACAACTCGAAATGACTATTCCGATGATAGTTAGACTTTTTCTATTTGTTAGTGCCTTCATCATCATAATTCTTTACCATTTCAAAGAACTTATCATTGTTTAGTTTGAAAGTTAAAGCATCATAGTTCTTTCCGTTAACTTGTCTAAAATCTTTCAACCTTAAGACTTCTTCAAACCCTACTTTTTTCGCAAGTTTTAAGAAACGTTCATTACCCGACCAAGTTTGGGTGTAAAGTTCTTGAAAACCATTATTATAGAGATATTTAATCCAAGCAATTAATGCCATGGTACCATATCCTTTAGACCAATAGGTTGGATCATAAATGGTGATTCCTATTGCTGTTTTATCATCAATAATTTCATTATTATCATAATCAGCACCATTTATTTGATAGCGAATGACCTTCCCAATGTGTTTTTCATCTTCGGCACAAAGACGGAATGAATTCCGAATTACATCTTCAGGAAGTCCTTCAAGCGACCTTAATGTAATCTTTCGAAGGTCAAGTACTACTTTCTCCCATGGTGCATCCCATTTGTTCCATTCAGTTTCCCTTGTATGCCAGATGACTTCTTGATCAAGATCTTCTGGAATCATATCACGTAATACAATGTTTTTATATTTTATCTTCAATTTCTTACTCCTTTGATTTAGCCAAGTCAAGAATATTAATTCCGACTTCACCCATTTTTCTATTAATTGTTCCATCAATTGTTGAAATAACAATTTCACTAGTCACGCTAATGATAGCTTCTTTTAGATGACCACCAATAATCCGATATTGATCATCACCAAAGGTTCCATGAACATGTAAATAAGGTTCATTATTATGAGTTGTTATGTTTCCTAGTAATGTAGTAATTTCATAATACCCATTAAAGGTGTGTTCTTGATAAAACTTGGTCTCAGGATTAAAGAAGCCAACGGTAAATGATTTAACTGCTCCAATGCCGTTAATCGATCCTAGAGTAATATTTTCAGTTATAGCAACCTTTTTAATCGATTCAATGATAGCATCACCCGGATCAAGGCGTATGACATAATGATTATTAAACTTTTGATATTCCATAATCAATTGTTCTCCTTTTTAATTTTCCTCTTCTTCAAGTTTCATTCGCTTATGGTTAAAGAGGGCATAAACAGTTGGTACAATTGTTAGGGTTAAGAACGTAGCATAAATTAAACCACCAATTGTTGATACTGCCATTGGTTGAAGCAATTCAGCACCTTCACCCATTCCTAAAGCCATTGTGACCAAACCAAAAATAGTAGTTAACGCTGTCATTAATATTGGACGGAGTCTTGTTAAACCCGCCTCAATTAAAGCATCTTTTACTTTTTTTCCTTCAGCAATCAAGTGATTGATATAATCCACTAGGACAATTCCGTTATTAACAACGACCCCAACTAAGATAATTAGTCCCATAATCGATACAATCGATAAATTCATATTAGCGATTAAAAGACCAACCATACCACCGGTAAACGCTAGTGGAATAGTAATTAAGATGATAAATGGATAAAGAAGTGATTGAAACTGAATGGCCATAATCATATAAACAAGTAAGATTGCGACTAGTCCAGCAAGTGCTAAATCTTTAACAGCACTCAAAATCTCTTCATTTTCACCTTCAAAAGTTACTTGATAACCAGAACCGTATTGTTTAAAATTATCACTGTTTAAATACTGTTCAACTACTTTATTAACCTCACGGGCAACTAGAGTAACGTTTTTATTTTTAGCTACCGCTGCCGATACGGTGAAGTAATAGCTATTACCATCGGTATTAATGGAGGTAAAACCAGTTGTATAATGAACTTCAGCAACTGACTTATCAGTTCCATCAAATAGTGGCGCAGCAGCTAAACTTTCAAGCCTTGGATTGGCACCCTCTTGAACAATTCCTTCATCAGCCACCTTTAAGGAAGGATTAACAATAAACTTTAATTTTTGATTAGGGGATATTCTCGGGATGTATATTCCTTCTGGATTCTCACTCATATATTGATCAATTAAATTCAATGTATCTTTGTTAAAGAGTAAAATACCGGATAAGAATTGGTTATAATCGCCAAACACATCATAACTAATATTTCCTACCATACTAGATGGGATTTCAATTTCATATTCGTAATTATCAATCTCAATCTTAACCTTATTAGTAGAAATTAGATTGCCAAGGCCAGCGTAGAAATAAGATATACTGCGTTCAACATCAGCTACCGTTAGACCATAAGCCATAGCATTATCTTTGTTGATGGTTATTTTAACATTATCTTGACCTCGACTAATGCCATCACTTATCTTGTGTAAGTCTTCTTGTTGACTTAAGATTCCTGAAATATCAGTAGCAATTTGTTCTAGTGCTTCTAAAGAAGGTCCAGCTACTTTAATTCTAATTCCTTGTTCACCGATAAATTGAACGGCACTATTTTGAGTATTAACTTCGATATCTATTAGATCGCTATAATCGATTCCTTCAATAGAATCATAATCAATCTCTTTGATTAAATCTTTAATAATCTCTTCATAATCGCTAGTCTTTGTCTTTCGGCTAGCCTTTAGATTGATGTTCATGGAGATTTGATCAGATGACCCTAGTGACATTAAACTCGTGTATGAACCTGACCCACCAATGTTTGCTGAGACAGTTTCAATATCTTCTAGTTTCATTAATTCTTCGGTTATTTTATCAGCAAGTTTAGCTTTAGATACAAATTCTACTTTTGAATTGGTAGAAATGCTAACACTTAAGTTACCTTCATCAGTTTCAGGAAGCATTACAAATCCTTTAGAAATTATTCCAATTCCAACTACGATAAAGATTACAAATACTAAAATTATCACTAATCCTTTATATTTTAAGTTGAAGTTCATAATCTTCTTATAAACTTCTTTAGTTTTCTTACCAATTTTAGTCTCATTTACTTCCTTTTTCTCTTTAAGCATTTTAGAACTCATCGTAGGAACTAAAGTAAGAGCAATTATTAAACTTGCGCCAAGTGAGAAAGTTATGGTTAATGCCATATTCATAAAGACATCAGAAATTAAACCTTCAATGAAAATCATTGGGAAGAAAACAGCGATGGTGGTTGCTGTGGAAGAAGCTATGGCAGCAGCTACTTGTTTAGTACCATAAATGGCTGCTTCTTTTCGCGATCTCCCTTCAGATATCATTCGATAAATATTTTCAATAACAACAATTGAGTTGTCAACCAACATCCCAATTCCGAGGGCTAAACCTCCCATTGAGACGATATTTAAACTAACCTTTCCAAAATACATCAGCATAAAAGCTGCTATGACCGAAATTGGAATTGCTAGACCTACAATTAAAGTTGGTTTTAAGTCTCTTAAGAACAGTAATAAAATCGCGATTGCGAGAATTCCACCAATGATTAGGTTTTGCCACACTGAATCAACCGCAAGATTTATATACTCACCTTGATTCAAGATAACAACATAAGAAGCATCATCTCTTTCAGCAATCTCATCTAGTCTGTTCAAGATGTTATCACTAACTTCAGTAATGCTATAGTTTGTTTGCATTTGGAAAGAAACTTGAATACCTTGTTTATTATTAATCTTAGAATAAGTCAATGGATTAGCATTAACAAACTTAATACCATCAGCAACCGTTAAATCACTTAGGCGAATAATAACATCACCTTGTTTGGTGATTGGAAGAGATTTAATATCATCTAAATTGGCAATTTTATCTCCTAGATAAAGCATTCTAATTTCGCCGTTATCTAAAGCAACTCCAACTAAGCCACCTATATTTTGTTCCTCAATTGTTGTAAGAACTGCATCGCTTGTCAGACCATAACCACTAAGAATAGTATTATCCAAGTTAATTTGGAGAACAACTTCTGCTGCTCCGACAACACTAACATCAGCAACTCCAGGAATACTTTGAAGTTCTGTCATTATTTCATTATTGATCCATTCAGTATTTTTGATCAAAGCTTCTTCATCAGATAGCCCTTCATCAAAATTTTGAAACAATGTTACCGTTACAACCGGTAACATCTCAGGACTAATTCTAATGATTCTTGTATTACCAACTCCATCTTTAAAGCTGATATTATTTATTAACTCACGTAATTCAATAATTACTGTATCAATATTAGTCCCATCAGCAAAAGTGATAATTGACAATCCAAAATGTTCATTACTTGTGGATTGAATTTCTTTAAAGTTACCAATGGTTTGAGCCGCTGATTCAATTTTACTGGTGACTTCTTCATTCACCTCAAGTGGACTCGCACCTTCATAGGTAGTTACTGTAACGATATAAGGTAAATTGACATCGGGAAAAAGAGTTAGAGGAAGTTTGGTTAAACTATAAAACCCTAACACAACCACAATTAATACTACCATTAATACTGTAATTGGTCGTTTGACACAATATTTAATCATATATTTTTATACCTCTCTTGATCTATTTGTATTTCTTTTATAATGTAATTTTTATAATATCAAATAACACTAAGAAAGTCAATCAAATCTCATTTGAAATAATATTAAGTTTTCAACTCAAAAATGTATCCAATAAGGATACATAGATGAGCTTATTTACTATATCTTTCAATTATTGATAAAAGATCATCACCATATTTTTCAACCTTGGCTGGACCAAAACCCCGAACTTTCAATAATTCTTCTTTGCTTCTCGGTAATGATTCAATTAAAGATTCCATCTCATTATTAGTAAAAATAAAATACGGCTTGGTATTTTCTTCAGTGGCTTTATGATAACGATACTTTCTAAGTTCCTTTACTAACGGATTAGAGGCTAGGTCTTCAGGGATATTACTGACAACAGGTTCATCTTTATTCATTCCTTGAAATTCTTTAACAATTGCAATAATATCTTCCCCATATTCTTGCCATTTCTTTTCCCCAAAGCCACTAATACTTAATAGTTGTTCTTTCGTGGTTGGTTGTTCAAGAACAATTTGTTCGATTACCTTGTTATTAAAGACAAAATATAGTTCGGAAAAATTTCTTTTTTTAGCCACTTCTGCTCGATAGGTTCTTAACTTTTCGTATAATTCATCATTTAAAGCTTCCTCTTTGTTGTCATCGACAATATCAGATAATTTTTCTTTTTCTTTAGTAACCAGTACTTTTTCATCAATCTTTAGATTTAGCATCTTAACATAGTCATATTCAATTGGCCGATTATTTTCCATAATGAAATCAGATATATTAAACATTTCATCGTCTGATAGTTCAAAATGCTTATTTTCATCAATTAGTCTAGTAAACTCATTCTTTAACTGATCGTATTTGATAATACACTTTTTGATTTCTTCTGGTGCATATCTTTTAGTAATAATCGTTTTTGGATTTGCGATTACAACTAAAGAATAAATAGGAATATTATTTATAAGTTTATGATCAAGTAACATCCTTTCTAATAGGTCAATATGTTTTTGATTTTGGGATATTGGACTATACATCCCTTCTTTTTTATAAATATTACCTTTAAAATCTTTAAATACTCTGGTAAAATTTCCTTCAGAATCAATCATTATATCGCCAATAATTCTCTTTGTCTCTAAGACCATAATGAAATTTTTAAAGATAATAATAAAATCATATTGAGAAGTTAAATTCCGATATTCAAGTCTTATATCATGAAGACAAAGTAATGGCAAATAAGAATGTAGTAATTCATAATAAACATTCTTTTCTCCAGTAGCGCCAATTGTCATTAACTTTATTTGATCTTCAATTATTGGTTTTTGATCATCCCCAACCAACTCAAGTAAATGATTTAATTTTATTAAATTTGGATTATTGTCAGCATCAAAATCTTTAACGAATATTGGGCCGTCTATTTTTTGACCCTTTAATTTAGTTAATAAGTTCACAAATATCACCCTGTACAATTATACCATATTTTCCATTCCTTTACCTTAAAAATGTGTAAGAAAGGCAAGACTAGGATTTATATTTCCAATTATATTAATCAAAAATTTCCTATATTTTTTCAAGGTGAAGCACATTTTTTATTACTAATTTTTAAGAGAAAACAGCATTTTGAGCATTCATCTATTACTTATGTCCTACAACAATAATCATAAATACCATATTATATATTGAACCTATTTAGAAAGAGGGGTAAACTATGCAAGGAACATTTCGAATTTTTCCTTATACCATTCGCCCTGGAGATACTTTATATTCAATATCTCAAAGATTTAATACAACTGTAGAGGCGATCTTTAGAGTAAATCCAGGAATTAATCCATATAATTTATTAGTTGGTCAAGTAATTTTCATCCCAGCACCATAAGCATGTTATAAGTAAATAATTGAAAAAGTCCTATAGGTAACTATAGGATTTTTGCTTATTACTTATCAAGTAAGTAAATATTATTAACTGGCATAGTAAAGATAAAACCAATTCCCGGTCTTTTCTTTTCAAATAAATTTCTAATTGCCTCAACTAATTCTTCAACAATTTCTTCTTTTACAACCGAAAAAATCGTTTTATTGTAAAGGTGGTTCTCATCGATTAGTTTTCTAAGTGAACCAAAAATCGGGATATATTGATAATCTCCCTTAACAATTGCGCTTCCCATTCCCTGGGAATCAATAATCGTTGCCCCTTTAACATTATTATTAACTAATGTTGCTAGCACTTCATTTAAATAATCCGTTTCATTTAAAACAATTACTAAAGTAACCATAATTTCTCCTTTCCTGTTTATTCTTGGTGTTCAAGTTGATCCAAACCATTAATTTCACCAGCTAAAGAAATAGCCAGTTTTGAAAAGATAGGTCCGCTTGTTTCATAAATAAGAACACTAAACATAATGATTGTATTAATGACCACTGCATATTCCGGCAATTGCGTGGCTACTAAGACCGAAAGTCCAATTGAGATACCACCTTGTGGCAATAATCCTAAACCTAAAAAATTTGTTACTTTGTCCTCCGCTTTAACAATCTTACCACCAACAAATGATCCAAGGTATTTCCCGATCCCTCTTGCGAAGACATAAGTTATACCGATTATTCCGACTTGTAATAAGACTTTAAGGTCAAGGCTGGCCCCCGCAAACGTAAAGAACAATACATAAAACGGTGAAACAAATCCATCAACGCTTTCAAAGACACGATTAGATTTCTTCATAAGATTAACCAAAGTCATACCAATTACAATATTAGTTAGTAACGGTGAAAGATTTAACATATTAGCTAAACCAACACCTAAGAAGATTGCAATAAGCGATATTACTTGTAAATCATCCTTATCACTAGCTTTTTGTTTTCTAGCAACCAATGTTAATAATAGTCCTAATAAGAATCCTAATAAAAGTGAGCCAAAAATTTCAATGATTGGTCCAGTAATGATTTTAACAGCTGATAGCGCCTCACCACTAACTGAAACCTTCGCTAACGACATAGCAATTCCAAAGAGAATAATACCAACGACGTCATCTAACGCAACCACTGAAAGCAATGTTTTGGTCATCGGCCCATAGGCTCGATATTGGCGCATAACCATAAGGGTAGCCGCTGGAGCGGTTGCTGCTGACATAGAAGCAATGACAATACTAAATGCAAAATCTTTATTAAAAATAAAATACATAACAGAAAATACTAATAGTACTGCTCCTAACACTTCAGCAATGGTTATAATAAATACATTTTTTCCGTATTTAACTAAGTCTTTGATCACAAACTCACTACCAATGTAAAAGGCGATAAAAGCTAAAGCCAATTCACTGATAAAAGATAAAGATTTTAATTCTGTTTGATCTATTATAGCAAAATCTCCAAAAAGTGCTGGACCAACAAACAAACCAGCGATTAAGTATCCAGAAACACTTGGTAGTTTAACTAGCTTTGCTAGTTTACCACCCACTATCCCAATCGCAAGAGCAATACCAATTTTAACAATTAAATCCAATCTAATTCCTCCTCGTGTAATATTTTGATGATTGACTACTAGTTGTGCGATTGAATAAAAAAGGCGCATAACTATGATAGTCATACGCTTGGTAAACTCCGATGAGGTTAGCTGACGGGTTAGGACATCCAAGTTGCCCTTCTATTTATCAAAATAGATTCACCCCAAAAGTTGGGTCCCCCACTAATAATACATTATTAGGAGATATCTAGTATCCTATATATTATACATCATATTCATATAATTGTCAAAAGTTTTTTTAAGATATTTTCAAGATTTTTAATCAAAACGAGTTACTCTATGACGCTTTTTAATCATACTTTCATTTTTCGTAATAAACGATTTGGAACGACACTTAACTAGCAAAGCTCGCCCCTTTTCATTATAAGCATATTTAACATCGAGCGCTCCTAAAGACTTTTTTAAATTATTTCTAAAAATATCAACATCACTCGCCTTATTACTAAAGGCTGATGGACAAGCAAAGGAATAACGATAATCATAACGATTAAAAATGTTTTTCTTAATGATTAAATATTTCGGATTTTTAATAGGCGATAGTAATTCTTTAATCGCTGTATTGAATAAGTTTTGTTCATAGATGGTAGCCTTTTTCAAATGAATTGAAGTGAATATCCTATAATCATCTTCTTGTACCTTTATTTGTGCCCCTTCTTGAATTAACTCTAAATCTTTAAAAGTTTTTAAGATAGTCCTGCTAATCGAAATCAATGATTTACTTGGACTAATATGTTTAGCTATAAACTTAATAACTCCATAAGATTTTTCTATTATTCCAAGGATGAGAAACACCAAAACAATAAGTTCAATTATCGAAGTTCCTTTTTGAATTACCACATTTATAACTCTAGTTAAAAGAATAGTAGTTGTGCTTAACAAGGTAGTTACAAGAGTCAATAATAACATATTGGTGAAGGTAAAAACCGGCACCTTAAGTTCCTTGGGAACCCTGCTTTCCATAACCGTTTTAGTATTATAGGTAAGTGTATTGTTCCAAATAGTAGCTAGTTCATCTCTTTTTTGAGCCAATTGAAAGGTTTTATTATTAATAGTGGTAAAGTTATTCTTAGTGAATGGTGGCTTAATATAGGTAATTCGCTCAATTCCACTTTCAATTTCCCCGGTCTCATAATTAGGGCCGACAAAACAATCAAATCTTCTTACTAAAGTCTCATAGTCAGATGAATAGATCTTGGATTTATCTTCATTTAGCAATAATTTTAATTTCTTTAGTTTTCCTGACTCAAAAACATATTCTGGCTCAACGGTTACTAAGTGCCAAATGTTTGCTGTTTTGTTTGGGTCTTTAGCATACTTTCTGATAGCACGACCTCTCATTTGATTTGACAACATAAAAGAACCAACAAAACTGGCTAAAATTAATGAGTTAATACATGGTGAGTCCCAACCTTCTCCAAGTAAAGCTTGAGTTCCAATTAAGACTTTTAGGTGTCCGTCTTCAAATAACTTTGAAACTAGTTCTACCTTGGTCCGGGAATCACCTTTAAAATTAAAAATACCGTACTCTGTACTAGCAATTGGTTGGACCGTAAAGTTTTGATAGTGATAAATTGAACTTAAGACTTCTTCTAATCCTAGTGGTAAGATAACTAAACTGCCGGATAAACAACCAATCACCACTTCTGTATTGTTAGTTCTTATTTGTTCAAAAATTGATACAATACTGATATTATCAATCGAAGTATTCTTTCCGATGAGACTTACAGCTTCCCTTTTAATATAATCGGTTAATATCAACATCCGTAAACGGTCTGATAAAGTATCATGTTCTAGTTTTACAATCTTAGAAATACTATCAAGTTTTCCACAAGAACTAATCAACGATCTTTTTAATCGGTTGTTTAAATCTAAGTGGACCTTGTTTCTGGTGAAAAGTGAATGTTTTTTTAGTATTTGCTTTACTTGCTCTTTTTCATCTTCGCTTAATAGTTCACTATCAACCAAAAATTGAATCGCTCTTTCTGAATACATCAAATTCAACTCAGGAACCTTTTTAGTATTGGTTAGTTCATAGAAGATTTTCTTATTGTATTTTTTCTTAAAACCTGCCAAAAAGATATACAAGGCTACGACCGAACTAAAGTTGGCATATAGAAAATCAGGCTTTTCTTGATAAATTTGATTAATTCTTTTATTGAGGCCCTCGATAAAATATAACATACTTACTTCATCAATAGCTTCCACAGCCTTTATCCGATGGTTCTCAAAAGAAGCAATTTCTTTTTTGATCGGATAGTTAAAGACAATGTAGTCTTGATGAGGACATAAGGTATTTTCTTTAACTAATTCTGGAACAAAAATCTCTTCATCAATTTCACCACTTGTTTCAATATAACGGTCCCATTCAGCCGGACTTGCATCATACGGTGGGGTTGCTGTTAGGGAGATAATGGTGATATGATGCGGAAGCTTCTTGATAAATTGTGACAGTGATTTTTGCCATTCGTTTTGTAAGTGATGAGCCTCGTCTAAACAAATGGTAGTAATATTATTTTCGATCGTAACTTTAAATAAATCAATCTTAGAGTAATCGATGGTCTCTTCTTCACTTGATATTCGTATCTTGGCCATCGCTGAGTGAAGGGCTTGATAAGTGATTGAATTAATTAGTTTTATGTTATTTAAATCATAAGATACATAGTCACCAAAATTATGGTGTTCAGTTAAAAAGGATTCTTTAAATCTTTGCCCCCATTGTTGACGAATGGTAACGGTTGGGGAAAATATTAAACAAGGAGCGTTTAATCTTCTAATTAACTCTAAACCTAAAATGGTCTTACCACTTCCAGGAGCGGCCACAATATTTATTTTATGGTCCAATAAAAAGCGTGACGAATTGTCAAGCACTCGCTGTTGATAGTCCCGAAAAGTTCCTTTGAAAAGAATATCCTTAAAAGCCATAATACATACTCCTAACTTGTCTATATTATACCATATTTTAGAATCTATTAAAAAAGATTTTGTTATTTGTATATTGCCTTGAAGAAAAGAGATAAAAGTGCTAAAATGAAAGGTAGGTTAAGGAGGTTATAAACTTGAGAATTTTATATTTAGATTGTGATACAACAAGAGCTGACCATTTAGGTTGTTATGGTTACAAACGTAATACCTCACCCAATATTGACCGGATTGCTCGTGAAGGGATTATCTTTACTAACTACTATTGTTCCGATGCACCTTGCCTTCCTTCTCGAACCGCTCTCTTTACCGGTCAACACGGTATGAGAAATGGCGTTGTCAATCACGGGGGTGTAGCTTCTCAACTACGAATTGATCCAACCCGAAAGTTTCGCCAACATTATGAAACTGATAGTTTATTTGGGATGTTACGAAATTATGGTCTTAGAACTGTCGGAATCACGCCTTTTGCGACGCGTCATTCTGCTTGGTATTTTTATGCCGGTTTCGATGAAATTTATGACACTGGTAAAAGAGGAATTGAAGTTGCTGATGACGTAACTCCATATGCCTTAAAATGGATTAAAGAAAATGCTAAAGAAGATAATTGGTACTTACATATTAATTTTTGGGATGCTCATACACCTTACCGTACCCCTGAATCTTTTGGTAATCCTTTTGAAGATGAACCACTCGACACATGGATTACTGAAGATATCTTAAAGGAACATCAAAAAATGGCTGCACCACACGGGGCTCTTCAACTTGCGATGTTTAGTGATCGTTTTCCAAAGGACTATCCGCGCCAACCAGGACGCCTCAATAATATGGATGATTTGAAACGTCTAATCGATGGCTATGACACCGGTATTCGCTATGCTGATACCCACATTGGGATGATCCTTGACGCTTTAGAAGCACAAGGTGTATTAGATGACACCGCTATTATCATTTCTACTGATCACGGTGAAAACATGGGGGAACTAGGAATCTATTCAGAACACGCAACAGCTGACCATCCAACTTGTCGCATTCCATTTATTATTAAATGGCCGAATGGCAAAAAAGGAATTACCGATAATGGTTTGCACTATAATTTAGACTTAGTGCCAACCCTGGCAGAACTTCTTGGCATTAGACCATCAAATAATTGGGATGGAAAGAGTTTTGCGAGAACTATTTTTAATGGCGAAGACACATCAAGAGATTATCTAGTTATTAGTCAAATGGCTCATGTCTGTCAACGCAGTGTTCGTTATCAAGATTATTTATATATTAGAACCTACCACGATGGTTTTCACTTCTTCCCAAAACATATGTTGTTCAATTTAAAAAATGATCCATATGAACAAAAGAACTTGGCAAGTGAAAAACCTGATGTCGTAAACATGTGTGTGTCGCTGCTCTATGATTGGCATGATGAAATGATGAAGAAGACTGGATATGCTGAAGACCCATTAGCAGTAGTTATGCGTGAAGGTGGGCCATTCCATGCCCGAAAACAATTAAAGCGATATCTACCATATCTTGAAGAGACTGGACGGGGTCATTACATCGAAGAATACAAAAAGGTTCATCCTGAAGAATTTGAATAATGAATGTTATCAATCTACTGATCAAGCCCGCCTCAAGTTCATGCAACTTAAGGTGTAAATATTGCTTTTATTTAGATATTGCTGAAAATCGAGAAGTTGCTTCTTTTGGGAAAATGCAATATGATACTTTAGAGAGGATTATAAAAGAATCATTTGAAGCAAATCCTAAAGCGGTAGTCTTTGCTTTTCAAGGAGGAGAACCAACCCTTGTTGGCCTTTCGTTTTATGAAGAAGCAATTAAACTTATTGGGCAATATAACCCCAACAAGATTCCCGTTTCCTTCTCGATTCAAACCAATGGGGTCTTATTAGATTCTGCTTGGTGTGAATTTTTTAACAAAAATGACTTTTTAGTAGGAATATCACTTGATGGACCAAAATTTGTTCATAACCGTAATCGCGTAGATAAAGATAATAATGGTACTTTTATCAAAGTAATCAACAACATTGAACTTTTGAAAAAACATCAAGTAGCTTTTAATATCTTAACCGTTGTCAATAACGACCTTGTAAGAGATATTGAAAAAGTATATCATTATTTTAAATCTCATGGATTTAAATATCTCCAGTTCATTCCCTGTCTTGCTGAAATCGGTGAAAACCAAGAGAAAACCTTATCACAGGAAAACTATGAAATATTCTTAAATAACTTGTTTGATCTATGGTATCAAGATATAATGAATGGCATCCCCATAAGTATCCGCTACTTTGATAATTTAATCGGTATCATTATGGGATATCAACCTCAATCTTGTGATCTAAGCAGTCAATGTAGTAATAACTTAATCATTGAAAGCAATGGTGATATTTATCCTTGTGACTTCTATGTATTAGATCAATATAAGATTGGGAACATCAAAGATGGTCTAAAGGGAGTCTTTGAAAATAATAGAAGACATAACTTTATCAATGAATCCAAACTAATTCCTGATGATTGTCGCAATTGTAAGTTTTATGTTCTTTGCAAAGGTGGATGCCGAAAACATAAGGAATTAAATAATGAAAAATATTTAAATTATTTCTGTCCTTCTTATCTTAATTTCTTTAATAAAAATATAAGAAAACTGGAACAGCTCGCCTTTAGGTTACAGATAACTGGATAAATAAAATGCTCTAGTCACGCTAGAGCATTTTTTGGTATCCAAATCAATATTGGGGGATCAACATAAAGGAAAGTAACCCCTTCTACTATTTCTTCTTGTAGGTTGCTTGAGTATTGAGCGAATCGATTACCAACCCTTACTACATAACAATTATTATATTTCCCATAGTAACTAATAATGGAGACATCAGATAGTTTAGCATCTTCACTGGTGTTTCGCAGTTCAATCAGAGCCGTTTCTTTAATTTGTTTTTGGATATCATCGCTTAGTTTTCCGGAGTACTGAATATTACTATTACTATAGTTGGCGACGGTATCTAGATCTGATGCTTTCAAATACCCTTGATCATAAGCCTCTTGTAAAGTAAAGAAGATTCCCTTTGCTTCAAGTTCTCCTTCTTTCCCACAAGATGTAAGTAAAACGAGTACTAGAGAAATTGATAAAAATAATAAAGACTTTTTCATGTTATCCTCCTTTGAGAAATGTCTTTATCAATTTCAATGATTATCTATAATTATTTTATCAAATGTAAAACTTGTCGACAACTATTTTTATAAATTATCATCTTATTCTTCTATCCTAATTTATAGATGTTAAACTTATCGTGTTCAAGATCCTCTTCAGATATTTGAATCTCTTTAATAAGTTTAAAGGGGGTTCGATATATCAAATATTTATCATATTCTTTAACTGGATAAAACAAGATAACTTTCATTTCCCTAGGAGATTTTTCATATGATTTTAAAATATTTTGTACTACTTTTTCAAAGACGACACTTGAAAAAGGATTGAACAAGTAAAAGATATTTGACACATCATCAATTATATACTCTTCAGCAAGCACATAAACAAAGTTTAACTGAGCTTTGCTGTGATGAACACTTTGATATC
>DUOG01000015.1 GCA_012838945.1 Acholeplasmataceae bacterium
CCATATTTTATTATGTTTGTCAGAAATATTTAAATATGTTATAATACATAATGCTCAAGCGGAGGATTGTTATGAATTTAAAATCATCGATTATCGCTTTTATTCTTACAATTGTGGCAGTGTCGATACTTTTATATAGTATTAAAGATCAACCTTATCTAGATCTCAGTGATGATTACCATTACTACAGTAATATTTATCGGTCAAAACCATATGGTATTGATATGATAAGAGTAGTTAATGAAGAAGATGGGGTAAAGTATTTTATATCATCAAAAAAAGAATATTTTGTTAGAATAAACGGTGTTGATTACCAAGGAGTTCAAGAAGTAGAAGTTGGTAGTAACTATGAAAAGCAGTTTGTTAAGGCTGAAATTTTTGATGAAAGTCAAGAATTACAAGATACTTTCTCCTTTTACTATTCCAGTAATAGATCAAGTCTGGATTTTTTAGAATGGTATGAATATGGTTTTGATAAGGCCATTTTGATCATCTGGGCAGTTGTAGTTTTTGTATTCTTAGTTAATTTGTTATTTCAATATATAGCGCATAAGCAAAAGCCAAAAGAAGTAGAGGTAAAATCTAATAATCTATGGCATCAATTTAAAGCAATGAAAACATCTGATAAGATAATGACCATCATTTGCTTGATTATCTATATTTTTCTGCCGTACCCTATTATTGTTATTGCATTAATTATTATGCTAGTTTACATTACCTTAAAGGTTAAAGGCTTTACAGGAAAAATCAAAGCTTTTGGAGTTTTAATTTTAAGCACTACGGTTGGTATTCTTGCCTTCATTATCTTATATCTTAATTTGGTACCAGAAGCTTTAGATGATTATGGGTATGAAACTCCATCAGTAACGTTATCAGAAGTAGCCCAAGTTCAATATCAAGATATAATTGACCACATAGAGATGTATACAAAAGAACCCATTGCTTATTTTGAAAATGATTCTTTAGGATTTATCGCTTTAAGGGGTTTCATTGTTTGGGATTATCATGAAGATGGTGATATTACCGAAATAGTTCTTGCGTATCGATTATATAATATTGATTCTGAATTGAAGAAAAAGTTGGTAGTCAATATTAGGATTAATGGTGAAATAATTAAACAATTCACTGAACACAATGAGAATAGTGAGTTTATTATAGATCATAAGTTGGAAGGAGTTGCTACACTTGACCTTGTTAATACTTCCACGGGAGATGTCATTTATCAAAGTGAAGCAATAGAACTAATTAGTGATATCTCTGATGTCAATGAAAGTATTTATTATGGGGGGCAGTATATGGCAAATGAGCATGCCTACTTATTTATGACAATTAGTGCCCATATTGGCGCTATATTAACAGGATTTATTATTTACCACTTCCGAAAAAACTTTAACTTTAATCGTGTGAAGGCTACTACATAATTATTAGATGTGAGGAGGATTCTTTGAATATTTTAATGTTCTTAATACCAAAAGAAAAAGTTGCTTATGTTCAAGATAACAATACAGTTAGACAAGCTTTAGAAAGAATGGAATACCATCGCTATTCAGCGATTCCTATTCTAAATGAAAAAGGAGAATATATCGGAACCTTGACTGAGGGGGATTTATTATGGTTTATTAAAAACAATAATGAGCTAAACTTAAAAGCAGCAGAAAATGTGCTGGTTAGTGAAGTCCCTCGTAATCGCGACAATGAACCGGTTAATATTAGTGTAAAAATTGAAAACCTAATTAAAAAAGCAGTCGATCAAAACTTTATACCGGTGCTGGATGATCGTGACTTATTTATAGGTATTGTAGCTAGAAAAGATATAATAAAATATTGTTATGACAAAATGAAAAGTTGTAATAGCGATAAGTAAGAGACTATAATGCTAGTCTCTTTATTTTTAAAAAAGTAAAATGGCTTGCGTGGATAGTAAAATCTTGTTATAATGGAATAATAAAAGGTGGAGGTGTAAATATGTACGATTTAATTGTAGTAATAGTACCTAAACATCGTGATGAAGAAGTACTCGAAGCAGCAAAAAATGCAGGTGCTGGTGGAGGAACAATTCTTCATGGACGAAGTGTTCGATCATCTGAATGTAAAAAGATGTTAGGTCTAACAATTCAACCGGAAAAAGAAATTGTTTTAATATTAGTTAATAAAGATAATACTGATCATATTTTAGAGGCGATAACTGAAGAATTAAATCTTGGCCAACCTCATCAAGGTATGGCATTAGTTTTAGATGCTTTTGATGTGATTGGAGTTAGAGGGTAAATTATGAGTGATTTAAATTTAATTGTTGTTATCGCTAATAAATACAAAGAAGAAGAAATAATGATGGTTGCAAATGAAGCTGGTGCCCATGGTGGAACTGTTATCCATGGAAGGGGTACGGCTGATCCGAAAAAAATGAACTTATTGAGACTTACGGTTGAGCCTGAAAAAGAAGTTATCTTAATTGTATGTTCACAAGAGAAGACAGAGGCAATTAAACAAGCAGTTAAGGAAAAACTAAACTTAGAAAAACCAAATCATGGAATCTTATTTGTCGTTCCAATCAAAAAAGCGATTGGATATATGGAGGTATAAGATGAACCACGAACTTATTATGGTTATTGTTAATAAAAATTTGAATAAAAAAGTTATGGAAGCTGCAACCAATGCTGGTGCTCGTGGTGGTACCATTCTTAGAGGTAAGGGAAATAGTATTTATGAAAAACATTCCTTCTGGGGAATTGAAATCGAACCAGAAAAAGATGTTATTTTTATAATTGTAGAAGAAGAGATAAAAGTAGATGTTTTAAACGCAATCAATGAAAAATTAAATTTGATGAAACCAAATAGTGGTATTGCTTTTACTTTGAAATTAAGCGATGCGATTGGGCTGCGTGATCATTATGAAGAATCATCTCAAAGAAATTAGTCTAGGAATAGTTCCTGTTGTTATATTAATTACCATTTTACAATTTTCAATACTTCATGTGGAGATTGAGACTTATATTAAGTTTTTGTTGAGTAATATTTTTGTCATCTTTGGAATAAGTATGTTTTTATTTGGAGTAAATATTGCTTTTGTTCCAGTTGGCGAAGATATTGGCTCAGCCCTTATGGAAATGGGGAAGATGTGGGTTACTCTTGTTTTTGGATTTTTTATTGGGTTTGCTGTGACGTTACCAGAACCAGCAGTCCAAACGTTAGTTTTACAAATTACTAGGCTTGATGAAAGTCTTTCTAATTATGTAATCCTACTCGTTACTGCATTTGGGGTTGGAATTTTCGTATTGATAAGTTTTTTGAGATTTTACTTAAAGATCAAATTTAAGTATTTAATTACGATAGGATATGCGATTGTTTTTATTTTATTGTTTTTAGCTCCACCTGAATTTCAAAGTATGGCTTTTGATGTTGGAGCAGTTACTACCGGATCGCTTACTGTTCCATTTATGATGGCCTTAGGAATTGGGATGGCAGCCGTTATGGCTCGCGATGGAGAAGTTCAATCTAGTTTTGGAACTTTAGCCCTTGCATCTATTGGTCCGATTATTGCGATTTTACTATTAGGGGTGGTGACATCATGGTTTTAAGTATTAACGTTGGTGAGTTATTACTAAGCATGTTTGATGGCTTCGAAAAAGTAATATTAGAAGTTATCATCGCCTTACTTCCTCTAGTAGCGGTTTTTATAGTTTCTCAGATTTTCTTTTTGCATTATAAGAAGAAAAAAATAATTGTTGTCATTAAAGGTACGATCCTTTCCTTAATTGGACTGGCATTGTTCTTACAAGGAGTTAATGTTGGTTATCTCCCAATGGCAACAAAGATGGGCGAGGCTTTAGGAGCATTAAACTACCTATGGATTATTGTTCCGATAGGATTCATGATGGGCTTTACTACGACATTAGCTGATCCTTCGATTTATGTGCTTGCTCAAGAATCAGAAAGGGCAAGTGGTGGTTCCATCAAACGCAAATTTATGTTTATTAGTTTATGCTTTGGAGTCGGATTTGCGGTATTGATTGCGATGTTTAAGCTATTGTTTGGCTTTAGTGTTGTTTGGATTATGATTCCAGGCTATACCATTGCTATTATCCTTGCTTACTTTGTTGATCCCGATTTCACCGCCATGGCTTTTGACTCAGGTGGTGTTGTTACTGGAACTATGGTAGCTTCATTCATTCTACCAATGAGTACTGGAATTGCTTCGGTTGTTCCAGAACGCGATCCAATCATTGATGGCTTTGGAATTGTTGGACTAGTTGCATTAGTTCCAATTTTGACAATGCTTGTAATGGGATTAATCCTTAATCCACCAAAAAGACGCAAAAAAGAAGATAAAACTTCTGATAATTAAATATAAAATGAAAGGAATCATTTATAAAGTCATTGACTTTGTAGATGGTTTTTTTTATTTTTTATGGTAGATACATTTTTAAATATGGTATAATTATGTAAAACTACTGGAGGTAATAGAGTGAAGAATATTAAGAATTCCTTACGTATCGCCTTTTTATGTGTTAAACTAGAACCAAGACTTTTGATCTCTCCGGGAATCAGGATGTTTCTTCAAACAATTGGAGCGGTTCTACCAGTTTATTTTACTAGTGTAATTGTTAAGCAATATGAAATCGGAGACCCACTATTAGATATTGTTAAAACAATTCTATTATTTACGGTTTTTTTCTTTCTAGTCGATATTACATATCGAATAGTATATGCCGTTGATGATTGGGCCCGTATTAATTTTAGAGCAAAATTTCAAAACCTAACTTTTAAGAAAATTAAAGAAATTGACTATGAAATGCATG
Organism: Acholeplasmataceae bacterium; assembly: GCA_012838945.1. Lineage (GTDB taxonomy): Bacteria > Bacillota_I > Bacilli_A > ML615J-28 > CAG-313 > DUOG01. The sequence goes on from DUOG01000015.1 coordinate 4,800, forward strand.
AGAAAACCACTTTTTTAAATGATTTTACTCGAGTTGTTGATGGCGGTTATCGAGATGCCTATAACTGTTTAAATGCTCTTAGTTATGCTGTTTCTAGCATTTTCTCAGTAACTGCTCTGTTTGCGATTTTCGCTACCGTACATTATCTGATATTAGTGTTTGCGGTTGCGATGGCAGTTATTAATATTTATCTTCAAAGAAGACTCGTTAAATTAAATTATAACTTATCACAAATGCAACAACAAAACTTCCGAGAACGTGGTTATATACGAAGAATGTTCTATTTAAAAGATGCTTTGGAAGACATTAAGACTACTAATATTGATGAATTATTACTAGAGATTAATGATCAAGTTGGAGATAGGG
>DUOG01000092.1 GCA_012838945.1 Acholeplasmataceae bacterium
AAAGGTGATATGAGTATTGTGGGGCCAAGGCCGTTACTGGAAAGGTACTTACCGTATTACACTGATACTGAAAAGTTAAGACATACTGTAAGACCAGGATTATCAGGACTGGCGCAGATAAATGGCAGAAATAATCTCGACTGGGATAGTAGATTGGGACTTGATGTTGAATATGTACAAGACATAACTTTCTCCTTAGATTTAAGTATTATTTTAAAGACATTTTTTAAAGCAATTAAAAGAGAAGATATTACAATTGTAGACCAAGCAACACTAAAAGACCTACATGTTGAAAGGAGTGAAAATGATGGAGATAAAAACCTTACAACATGATGATTTTCTAATGAATATAATTGCATTAAAGGACCTTTTAATATCATCTTATGAAAGCAATTTTAACATTTCTAGAGAGTTATGTAGTGTTATTGTAGAATCGAAGATTCAAGAGTTAGATCAATATGTTAAGGATCAAAAAGCTATCCTACTGGGCGTGTTTAATGATGGCACTTTAGTAGGTTTTGTATGGTGTTATATTCATGATTATTTTGGTGAAAAACGGCTTCACGTTAATCAAATTGTTATAGATAAGGACTTTAGAGGACAGGGCATAGCGAAAAAATTATTAGCTCAAACAGAAAAATATGCTGATAAGTTAAATATCAAAACAATTGACTTATTTGTTACTGAAGGAAATATTACGGCTGTAAAGATGTATGAAGATTTAGGATATGTAACTGAAAGAAGATATTTGAAAAAGAATATATAGGAGGCACTAAATGTTAGAAATTATCAATATAGATGAATCCGAAAAATGGGACTCAATAGTAAAGAGTTTTAGCAATTATGATGTTTACTATATGTCAGGATATACAAAGGCTTTTAAATTACATGGAGATGGAGAACCAACACTTATCTACTATCATGATGAAAAAATTCGTGCCATTAATGTTGTTATGATTCGTGATATAGCAGAGGACAAAAGGTTTAAAGATAAAATAGAGACTAAAAGTTTATTTGATATTACAACACCATATGGATATGGCGGATTCATAATTGAAGGTATTCCAAATGATAATAATTTAAAAAAATTTAATGAAGAATACTCCGATTATTGTCGCTCAAAGAATATAATTAGCGAGTTTGTACGTTTTCACCCGGTTCTTAAAAATTCTAAGATAAATAGTGAAATTTATGAAGTTATAGATTTAGGGAAGACCATCACAATGGATTTGATTTCCAAAGAACAGATTTGGAATGATCTTAGTAGCAAGAATAGAAATGTTATTAGAAAAGCAATAAAGTCAGGCGTAGAAGTTTATTGGGGTAGAAGCCCAGAACTTATAGATGAATTTATTCCTTTATATAATGCAACTATGAACAAGGACGAGGCTACTGATTATTACTATTTCAATAAAGAGTTTTATAATTGCGTGCTTGAAGATCTTAAATACAACAGTTTGATTTTTTACGCCTTGTATGATCAAAAGGTTATTTCAATATCTATGATTATTTACGGGAATGATAAAATGCATTATCACCTATCAGCATCAGATAGAAAATATCAGAACCTAGCAGCAACAAATTTACTTCTATATGAGGCCGCATGCTGGGGCTGTGAGAACGGATTTAAGTCATTTCATTTAGGTGGAGGCTTAGGTAGTAAGGAAGATAGTTTGTTTAAATTTAAGAAAGCGTTTAATAAGAATTCTGAGACGTATTTTTCTATAGGAAAGAAGATATTTAATCAAGAGAAATATTATGATCTGATAGGAATCAGGGAAAAGGATACGGAAGACAATGTAGAGACTTCGTTTTTCCCCAGATACAGAAAATGATTATTATTACTGAACTAAAGAGTTATAAGGGGGAAAGTGAATGATCGTATATAAGCTTCTTTTTTTCATTAGCGCCTTTCTAATCTTTTGGGCTATGATAGGTTATCCAGTATCTTTAAAGTTTATTGGTAAGATTTATAAATCTAGAAAACTACTTAAGGACTATAACCATCAACCAACGGTTACAGTTATGGTTGTAGCTCATAATGAAGAAAAAGTAATTCTTGAAAAACTCCATAATATCATTGAACTTGACTATCCAAAAGATAAGATTGAGTTTTTAATATCATCAGACAATAGCACTGATAGAACAAATGAAATTGTTAAGAAATTTATATCCAATCATTCTGAATATAACATAAGACTTTATGAAGTGAAAGCTCGTATGGGAAAAACTAATGCGCAGAATGAAGCTCACAAAACTGTTAAAACTGAGTACCTGGTTATGACAGATGCAAATTCAATGATGGATAAAAATGCTGTTAAAGAGTTGATGGCTGCATTTACCTCAGATGAAATTGCATATGTCTCTGGACGACTTTCTATTGTTAATCAGGAAGTTAGTGATGTAAGTAATGCTGAAGCAAGTTATTGGGACAGTGATTTAGCAGCTAGGCAAATTGAAGGTGGAATACAAACCATTACCGCTGGGAATGGAGCCTTATATGCATGTAGAACAAAAGATTATCATGATTTCAATCCTATCCAATGTCATGATAGTGCAATGCCTACCTTTTATGCTCTTGAAGGGAAGAGAGCAATTGCTAACCATGATGCAATAGCTTATGAAAAAGCTGGTGAAGTTATTGAAGATGAATTTGGGCGAAAAGTTAGAATGAATA
>DUOG01000093.1 GCA_012838945.1 Acholeplasmataceae bacterium
GCTAAAAGTAGAAAAGTTATTAGACAAGCAATAAGGAGAAATCCTAAAGCCATTATCGTGGTAATGGGTTGTTATGCACAACTTAATCCCAATGAAGTGGTTAGTCTTGAAGGTGTTGATATTATCATCGGTACCAAAAATAGAAATCGTGTTTATGATTTAATCATGGAAAGAATAAATTCTAAACAAACGATTAATTTGGTGACAGATGTCTTTAAGTATAAAGAATATGAAGAAATTAAGGTTAATCGCTTTTCGCGTCACACCCGTGGTTTTATTAAAATTCAAGATGGTTGTGAAAACTTTTGTAGTTACTGTGCTATCCCTTATGCGCGCGGAGGCATCAAGAGTCGTAGAGCGAAAGATGTTATTGACGAAATAAAGCAAATGGTTGCCAGTGGTGTTAAAGAAGTTGTCTTAGCAGGGATTAATACCGGAACTTATGGACAAGATACCAAAGAAGATAACTTGGCATCGCTCATTGATAAACTCTTAACAGAGGTTCCAGAACTTTATCGAATAAGACTATCATCCATTGAATTGATGGAAGTAACTGATGAATTATTAACCACAATTGAAAAATATCAAGATAAAGTGGCGATGCATTTACATATTCCACTTCAAGGAGGATCAGATCCAACCCTTGAAAGAATGAACCGTCGCTATACTACTAGTGAATATGCTAAACGAATTGATGACATTAGAAAGATTTTCCCTAGGATTGCGATTACTACTGACTGTTTAGGGGGATTTGTGGGCGAGACTGAAGAAGATTTTGAAAACAGTCTATCCTTCATCGAGACAATGCAGTTTTCGGAAATGCATGTCTTCCCTTATTCTAGACGCAAAAACACTAGAGCTGATCGAATGGATGGCCATTTACCAGAAGCGGTAAAAACAGAACGCACTCATAAGCTAATTGAGCTTGGTCATAAAATGGCCCAGGTTTATCGTGAACAGTTTAGAGGCGAAGAGTTTGAAGTAATCGTTGAAGATAAGAAAGATAATTTGTGGCGAGCCCATACCTCAAATTATATTGAAGTTGAGTTTGAAGCAGATAATATTAAAGAAAATGATATTGTGAGAATTAGACTAGATGAACCCAATTATCCAGTAAGTAAAGCAACCTTTTTGAGAAAGGAATGATTTAATGACTTTTAAAAATTACAATTTTAAACCTTATATTAATGAAGCACTAGCCGAAATTAACTTTGTTGAACCAACTAAAGTACAAGAAATAGTTATTCCTAAAGTATTAAAGGGAGAAAAAGTTGCGGTTCAAAGTGTTACTGGTAGTGGAAAAACTCATGCTTTCTTAATTCCAATTTTTCAACTGTTAGATGAAAATTTGGATGAAGTGCAAGCAGTCATTTTATCACCAACGCGAGAATTGGCTCAACAACTTTATAATGTTGCGGTACAAATTGCGAGTCATCATAAAGAAAAGCCAATTGATGTAAGACTTATTATTGGTGGAAGTGACCGAGAAAGTGAGATTAAACGCTTAGAAAAGTCCCAACCTCAAATTGTCATCGGGACGCTTGGAAAAATCTATGATTTGGCGATTAACGAAAATGTGCTAAAAATCTATAATGCTAAGCGATTTGTGGTTGATGAAGCCGATATGGTTTTTGACCAAGATGAACTTATTGAAGTTGATAAAGTAATTGGTAATATTCAAGGAGACCCGCAGTTTTTAGTCTTTAGTGCAACGATCCCTAAAGGTCTTCGCCATTTTTTGACTAAGTACTTAGAGAACATAAAAGTAATAGCTTTAGAAGATAGCCTCACAGCAAAAAACATAGAGCACATTATGATTCCAGTTAAAGCGAGGGCTAAAGAAGAAGAATTACTAAAACTATTTAAGATTATCAATCCTTATTTAGCTTTAATCTTTGTCAATACAACTGAAAGAGTTGATGAATTAGCCTTTTTCTTGGCGGAGAAAGGCATCAAGGTCGGAAAACTCCATGGTGACTTAGAAGATCGTGCTCGCAAGCAAATGCTTAGAAGGATAAATAATTTAGAGTTTAAATATGTTGTAGCTAGTGATATTGCTGCTAGAGGTATTGATATTGAGGGGGTAAGTCATGTTATCAATTTTGACTTGCCACTTGATATAGAGTTTTATATTCACCGCAGTGGCCGAACTGCTAGATATAATCAAACTGGTCAAGCAATCAGTCTGTATGACTATGATGATGATGAGTATGTCAATAAACTTAAAAACAAAGGTTTGAAACCTAAATATATGAAAATTACTGATGATGGCTTGATTGAGACTAATCTTAAAAAAGCGAATCGAGCGTTATCGCCAAACAAAATCATCGAAATCGAAACTCATAAAAAAATTCCGGTCCCTAAAAAAGTAAAGCCGGGTTATCGAAAGAAGCGATTAGAAAAAATCAATAAAGAAATTCGTAAAGCAAAGCGAGAACGAATTAATAAAATTTATAAAAAGAAAGCGAGAGGAAATTATGAAGATTGGGAGTCACGTCAGTAATAAAGGGAGCGAAATGTTAGCCGGTAGTGTAATGGAAGCTGGGAGCTATGGATCAAATTGTTTTATGACTTATCTTGGTGCTCCACAAAATACTTTTAGAAAACCGCTTGAAGATTTAAAAATTGGAGAAATGCATGAGTTACTGAAAGAGCATAATATCGACATCAAAGACGTAGTTGTTCATGCACCTTATATTGTTAATCTTGCTCAACCGAATGATGAAAAACGTAGGTTTGCGGTAGAGTTTTTAACTAAAGAATTAAAAACCTGTGATGCCATTGGCGCTACTCTAATGGTTCTTCACCCTGGTGCTCATGTTGGCGAAGGACCAGAGGCGGGAATTAAGCGGATAGCCGCAGGTATTAATGAAATGTTTGAAAATACTAAAGGATCAAAAGTTATGATCTTACTTGAGACTATGGCTGGTAAAGGTACAGAGTGTGGTAGATCATTTGAAGAAATTAAAGCAATGATGGATCTAATTGAAGATAAATCACGAATAGGTGTATGTTTGGATACTTGTCATATCCACGATGGTGGTTATGACATCGTTAATGATTATGAAAATGTCATTAATGAATTTGACCGAATTATTGGACTTAAACATTTAAAAGTTCTACACCTTAATGATAGTAAAAATCTTCGTGGTACTCACAAAGACCGTCATGAAAACTTTGGATTCGGACAAATTGGCTTTGAAACATTAATGAAGTTTGCTAATGATGAAAGATTTCGTGATTTGCCAAAAATCTTAGAATCTCCATATGTCCCTAAAGATAAAAATACTTCTTATCCTCCATATAAATTTGAAATTGAAATGATTAGAGCTAATCAATTCAATCCGAATTTAAAGGAAGAAATAGTTGAATACTTTGAAAGCAATAAAAATTGATAAGTAATATGGTGCCTCTAAGGTAGACAATGAATAATATTCATTATCCGCTTAGAGGTATCTTTTTTATTTA
>DUOG01000133.1 GCA_012838945.1 Acholeplasmataceae bacterium
AAAGATACAATCAAATGGGATTTTATGGTATGTTTAATGGTACGCCTATGATTCGTATTAAACAATCTCATATACCCGGAACATACAATTTTGCTATTTCAGATAAAGATTTATGGGTTGTTTCTGCTAATACAAAGCCAGTTAAATTTGTAACTGAGGGAGATGCAATATTTGAAACAGGTGATGTTTTAAAGAATGCAGATAGAACCATTGATATTCTTGCCGGTGAAAGATGGGGTGTTGGCATAGTTCTCAATCAGTTGTATGGACAATATAGACTGCCGTAATAGAAGGGGGCTTCCCCTTTCTATTATTTTTTTAAAAAAGAATAAAAGGAGAGATTTATTGTGACTAAAAAACTAAAAGAAGAATTAAAGGAAGATACAAAAAAAGAAATAAAAGAAGTTTCTAAGAAAAAACCAGGTAGAAAACCAAAATCAGAAACTAAAGAAAAAAAAGTTGTTGAAAAAATTACCAAGACGAGCAATGCTAGATCTCAAAGAGATATGAATGAATTAATTAGAGTAGTATGTATAACCAATGCTCCATTGGTTTATGAAAGCAGAAGTCAATTGGGTTATAGAGTTTATTGGGATGGTTATTTAAGCGAAGCATGGATGGAGTATAAGGAATTAATCAATATGAGAAATACGTATAGGGCTTTCTTTGAAAGACCTTGGATTATTTGTGATTGGGATGTTTTAGAAGATTTAAGGGTTGAGCAATATTATAAAAATATTATAGATTTAGAAAACCTTGATGATGTATTTAAAAAAACACCCAAAGAACTTGAAAAAACTTTAAAAGAGATTCCTGATGGTATAAAAGCTTTGATTGTCGATAGAGCTTTTGAATTGCGTAGAGAAAAGAAGTTAGATTCGCTAAGTGTAATTGAAACCATAGAAAAAACATTAAATGTTGATTTAACTGTATAGGAGGGACTAATATGTCAACTCCTTATCATGTTGTTGATAATAGCTTTTTAAGTAAGATAACGGATGATTTTTTATTAAGTATACCAGATGAAGATTTACAAAAATTAATTGACGGATATCGAAATAGTGCAAGTATAAAGTTCAAACAATGCAATAAGTTGTCTGATAGAGATGATGATTTAAGACAATATAACATCTCTCTAACAGACGAAGAGATTGAAATACTTGCTAATTTAATGATATTAGAATGGCTAAAACCGTTGATTAATTCAATAGAAATATTGAAACAGGGCATGTCTACAAAAGACTACAAAATTTATTCACAAGCCAACCACTTAAATGAGTTAATGGCACTAAAGAAAGAAACTAATGCTGAAATAGATAAATTAATTATTTCTTACACTTATTCCAATAATAGCCTAGATGATTTGGGGAAGGTGTAAATATGATTAAAACAAAATATTATGCTATCCCCAATGCATATTTTGCTAATTATTTTAAGTTTTTAATTGGTAGAGTGTGGAAAATACTTCCTATGAGCGAAGAAAAAAATCAACATTTAAAGATGTATATGGAAAGTTTACAAAGAGAACTTATTGGTAATATGAATTTGGTTGAAGAATTAAAATATGATGGTTATTTTATAACATTATTAAACAAAATAGAGTTTTTAATCAATGAAGAATATAACCATGATATTTGCAGAAAAGAAATTTTTGAATGCGTAGAGCTAATAAAGAAACTACAAAATAGATATATGATTAATAACGAGGGGTGATATTTATGGCTTTTTCTGATATAAGTAAAAAGTGGTTTGCTGGTGACCATCCCGTAAATGCTGTTGCTCCAAGTG
>DUOG01000094.1 GCA_012838945.1 Acholeplasmataceae bacterium
CCCTTTCATTCACCTCACAATCAGGAAACAAAATTTTCCGTATTATGAGGTTATTTTATCATGAGTGACCCAATTTTAAATTATCGTTTTGTTATTTTTTTACCCAATTTTATAATATCATTTACAGCCTTCTTAATAGACCTCACAATAAACATATTAACCATTGCCATCATATATGAGATTTGATATAATATATTCAAATTGAAGGGAACGGTCATGTTAAAGAAAAGACTCTTAATCGTCATTGGTTGTTTAATAGGTTTGATAATCGCCAGCATCAGCATCAAATATGCTTTCGATCATCTTGTTGATCAAACGAAATGGATGGGATTAGCCATTGGCGTTATTTTCATGCTTGCCGGAATTCTTGCCATGATTCTTGCAAAATACCTTCCCATTCTATATCTGCTTAGTTTTGTTCTCAACATGATAGGCGTGGGATTGTCCATCACGGCATATTACGTCCTTAAAGCCTATTCTTTGGAATTGGTTGATTTCGCGGTGGCGATCGCCGTTTCCATTGGTGTTCTGGCAGGTTTCAGCGCATTGTCCGTGATACCCATATTCAAAAAACATCATAAGCTCTTTGCTTCCATTGTTATTATCATTTCCTTCTTATCCTCATTAACGCTATGGTTATCGGTAGATAAGTTCACAGGATTATCGTTCTACTTCCTGAACGTCACATATTTCTTCATCGTCACCATCATCCGCTCCACAGATTCTCTCGACGATGTTGCACGGGAACTTGCGGTCGCCAGTATTGGAGCCTTCATCCTTATTAGCATCATCGTCTTCATCATATTAAGTGAAGGGGAGTCTTTGAGTTTAGATTTACCAGTGGGTTCAAGAAAAAAGAAAAAAGGTTAAGAAATATTAAAACATCTCCAGTCTTATAAAACTGGAGATGTTTTATATTAACGTCTAAGTGATTATTATTTATTTCATTAATCATTACATCATGCATTGTTTCATTGTCTTCTATACCACTCTTTTTAATTGTGATTTCACCTTTGGTTCTTATTCCTTCTCTATAAAACTTATCAGCAATAACTGATTTTAATATAGTATCACCAACAGTAGCCAAGCCTTCATTAGAATATTCAGAGCCATTCTTTCCTTGACCTGGAACAGGTATTTTTATAGAACCCATAGCTTTAGCAAGCCATGATATGTCATTAAAATGATAATGAATTTTAATTTCTAATTCTCTCATTTCACTTTCTATTCTTTTCTTTTCCATTACTTATCACCAACCAATCTAGCTATATCTTCGGTTAAAAATCCATTAACATCCATATTACCTTCTTCATCAATGGTTAATATTGCTGTTGTAAATCCATCCTGAATTTTATAACCTTTATATGGTCCATTGTGAGTATATACTCGTTGATTGGTTGAACCTCTAAATTGAAGATTAACATTTCTTTTCTTGATTTGAAAACGACCTGCCACAACAATGTCAGAAATATTCCAAACTTTTAACTGTTCGTTATTAAGTTCCTTTTTTAGATAACCAGTGAATAATATCGCTGTATACTTTTCATTCTTAATTGTCTTAACAACATCATATAAACCATTTGCTTGATCTAACGGCTCGCCTCCATGTATTGTTATTCCTTCTAAGCTTTCTTTTTTGCATATTTCAAGAATATCACTGGAGTTCATAATTGTTCCGCCTTCAAATGGCCATAAGTGCTGATTAATACATCCTTCACAATGAATACTACAACCTTTAAGGTAAATTAATAATCTTTTACCTGGACCATACAAATGCTCATTTTCAACGATCATTAACTTGTGGACTCTAATCATGAATTCTTAGCCTTTATTGTGTTATCTAAAGTTGTTCCTTCTTTAAAGAATTCTTCTTTTTTAGTTGTAGTTGATTCCAAAGCTAAATCTTTAAGAAGTTTGTCTAATTCTTCCAAACATTCTGTACCCTCCATACCGAATGTTTCAGCATTTATTGAACCTTTATCATCAATATCAATAACTATTTTTTTATCAGCCATTATTCGCACCTCACAAGTACTAATTGAGTTTGAGTACCTTTCTTCACTTCTTGAACTGCATATCCCATTTGTCTAGCTCTAGCATAAATCAATTTAGCTGTTCCATCTCTTAACTGTGAATTTGTTTTATTAACTGTCGTTTGAGCATCTTTAGAAATCTTCATGAGCTTATTTCTAATTTCATTAGCATCAGTTACCCATTGACCTTCTGAACGACCAATTAATCTTCCATCCTCAGTTTCTTCTGTGATAGTTCTTGTTCTTGTAGTCACATACTGGCCATTTTTCTTTATATTTCTAACCATTTCTAGAACATTTAAATCGATATTTCTAGTGACACTGTTTTCATTAAGGATGTGACAAATAACATCTGTTAATTCCTGATTTGCAATATTAGTTCCGAAGTCGAATTCTCTTTCAAGTTGTTTTAAAACAGTCAATAGTTCATCAGTAATGATATAGTTTTTACCTTTCAATGAACATTGAACTTGCTTAATATTTAATCCAAATGCCTCAGCAACAGTCACTAAGTCCGAACATATATTATATCTATCATTAACTAATATCATTCCATTACCAGAATATACATTGCAATTTTTAATTAAGATATTAAGTTTTTCAAGTTTCTGCTCAATAGAAGAAATTATTGTTTTTTCTAGCTCTTCAAGTTCCTTTTTATCACAGCATTCAATTCTAACTTCTTCAACTTGCTGAAATGTATGAACCCTTCTTTCACAACTCATAGAATTACCTCCTTGTAATGCACTTTAATCTAAATTCAGTACATATAGATTTTGTTTTTTCAAATTCATCTAAATTATTAATTATGATGTAACGTTGTCCTTTTTTATCATATACAGCATAATCTTCCGGTATACTTTCCTTGGATAGTTTATCCAAAATTACCAAGCATTCATCATCATATTTTTTTATTGAAAATAAATAATTCTCAACAAATGCTTCAAGCTTTGCTAGTTTTGTTTCTTCTTTAGGTTTTACTATATTTCCTATTGAATCATCATTAATAACCTTATGTTTTCCTTCTAACAATTCCTCGCAATGCTTTATAAATGTATTTAGATTCTTATCATTTCTTGATCCTGAGTTACTTTCAAAATGCTTTTTCAATTCTAATAGATCATTAATTTTCTTTGTTAAGATTTCTACTCTTCTCTTATTACTTAAAACATCAATACCTTTTTGAATTAATGCATTTTTTTCTTTAATTGTTTGTTCATATCCAGCAATCTCATTATCAAACTTATCAAATTTAGTACCAGAACTTTCTTTATTAAGAGAATTAAACATGCATTTGCAAATATCAATTAAACTTTCTCTATTTTTCTTGTATAAGGCAATCATAGAGTCAATCCAATTATAATAGTCTTTGTAATTACAATTCTCTACTCGATCTTGAAATTCTTTTGTAAATCTCTCAGTTTCTAATAAAAACTCAATGAAACCATAATCTTGTTCCATAAATGCATTATAAGAATTCAAAATACTTTTTATTTTCAAGATCTGTTGCTTGTTCCAAGCTGAATTTAATTCATGTATTCCTTCATATATATTTGATTCAGAATATTTAGAATCAAATAATGGTGGAATAAGTGTAAATTGGTATTCAACTTTTTTTGCTTCGGCAGAATAATCATTATGCTTCTCTACTATTGATGAATCAAATGTCTCAGAAACAAAATCACTCATTAATTCAACATCAACATTTATTGATAATACTTTCTTTTCAATTATGTTGAGCCTTTCAATTTTGCCATTATAGCAAGAAAATATTTCACCTTTCAGCTTATCGGTTTCTATTGAATCCTTGTAAAATCCAGATTTGTATACCATACCTAAAAAAGACGAAATTTTTTCTATTGGATATGATAAATAAAAACCGCTATTAGTCATAATGACACATGATAATGTATTATTTTTATAAACAACAACTATCCCGTTTTGAGTAAAGTCACTAATGAGTAATTCAAGTTTATTTTCTTTAGAATAATTGAATATTCTATTATTAAAATGCTTAGTATTAACTGCATAATAACAAGAGATTTTATTTTTAAATGCAGCATTTATAACCATCGAATAATCTTTTTGGCCATCACTATCAACAATGATTAATTCACTAGCATCATTTAAGAACGAATAATCACCTTTTAGATTCTTATTTTGAAAGTACACTTTGTATAGTGAATCATCAATTTCAGTATAACCATCTGCAATCATAAAATGGCCATTATCTTTTCCAATTATTCCTATGTAATTAAAATCAATACTTTTATCTATTTTTTTACTATTATATGAGAAATTATTATAGCCTTTAATAATTGAATCATCTTTTGCGATGATATTTAATTTGATATATTTATTTGCCCACTCTATTTCATTAATTATTCTACTAGATAAACATGAATCACATAAAATTAGATTAACTTCATTTGAATGAGTAATTAATCTAATAACATCAGATATCATTGTGTCCTTATATAGTCGATTCTTATTAATGCCTAAATCGAACGGATGAAATAATGTCCATCCCTTATCAAAAGTATTTTCTTTTGTAATTATTACTTTTTTATTTTCAATCATGCTTATCACTTCTTTTTCTTGTTTTTCATTAATAATAGGTTCTACTTGAATAGGCTTTGATTTAATATCTTCTTTTGGCTTCAAAGCATAATCATCAAAAATAGACTTATCAGCTTGTAAATATTTCTCACTTAATTCTAAAGTTGGCCTTGATAAAACTATTCGAAGAATGATTGGTGTTCCTACTAATTTGGCATACTTTTTAGGTGAGTAACCAGATTTTAAAGATGAAGTTGCAACAAAAACATCTGCCTTTTTCTTGTATGAATGAAGCAAAAGCCCATCTTCTCTAGCTTCTTTAATTTCAATTCTAATTAACTCACCTTTTTTCATACATTAAACGTCCTTCTTCTTTGTTATAAATGGATTTTTGTATTCTTGTTGTAATCTTGGTACTTCAGCACCTAAATCTTTTACATCTTCAGGAGCATCAGTACTTGCCAATCTAGCTCTTTGTTCTGCCCATTTTCTTAAGTTAGCTATTGTTTCTGCCATAGTTCTTGATAATGGTGAAGTTGCAGCAATACAATCAAGTAAATTTTTCATTTCAAGATCTTTTTGACCATTTGCATAAGCATTAAATAATGCTTCATTTACAACCTCTTCAATTTCAGCGCCAGAGAATCCTTCACTAGCTTTTACAAGTTTTTGCATATCTAATTTAAGCTCTTTTGCATCTCTATTTTTATTTTTTAAATGGATATTAAAGATATTTTCTCTTTCTCTAGCAGATGGTAAATCAACAAAGAATATTTCATCAAATCTACCTTTTCTTAGTAGTTCTGGAGGTAAAGCGCTAATATCGTTTGCAGTCGCAACAACAAATACTGGTTCTTTCTTCTCTTGCATCCAAGTTAAGAATGTACCAAATACTCTGGCACTAGTTCCACCATCAGTTCTACCACTTGATTGTGTTCCGCTTAGTCCTTTTTCAATTTCATCAATCCACAACACACATGGTGAGATTGTCTTAGCAACATCTAATGCATATCTAATATTTCTTTCTGATTCACCAACAATTCCACCAAACACTTTACCTAAATCGAATCTTAGTAATGGGAACTTCCATTCATTTGCGATAGCTTTTGCTGTTAATGATTTACCACAACCTGGAACACCCAGTAATAAAACACCACGTGGAGTATTTAGACCAAACTCCTTAGCCTCATCACTATAAGCATTACCACGCTTATGGATCCAATCTTTTAAGTTTTCCAAACCACCAATGTTTGTTAAATATTCTTTTGGATGGAAATATTCAAGTAATCCACTCTTTTTGATTATTTGTTCTTTTTCACTAATAATTAGAGGAATTTCATCTTCTGTTAATTTTCTATTTGTAATTATAGCTTTAGCAAATGCTAATCTTGCTTCCATTACAGTTAGACCAAGCGCAGATTCTAGAAGTTTAGGAGTGATTTCACTTTCCATGCAGTATTCGGTGTATTCTACAACAACACTATTAGCTATTACCTCAATTGTTGATCTGTCTGGTAATTCGACTTCTATAACAGGTAATTCTTTTGAAAGTTCTTCTGGGACAAACTTATTAGGTGAACTTAATATAATTGCTTTCTTGTAGTTTCCTTGATAGTTTTGAGCACGCATCATCTCTCTAATATATCTAATATTAACTGGATTATTAGTCTCACTATAAGGATGGAAATCCTCTAGCACAAGTAGCATGTCATTTTCATTTTTTAAATAATAATCTAAAACTGCAGGCAAAGTTACGCAATCAGGATTAATAATTTTAAATCCATTACCTTCCCAAACTTTTAATCCAGAAACGCTGCTCCACGAATACCAATCCACATTTAAATCTTCTGCTACATAGTTGATAAATCCATGTACTCTTTCCCATTCGAACGAAGCAACTTCAACAACTTTTGCTCCTGCTTTAATTAAAGTTTCTAATTCTTCTTCATAATATCTCATGTGGTAATCCTCCTAAATCTTTATGAGCATCTCATTTATTATTTTTCCATTACGATCTTCTATCTCAAATTTAACTTCATATGATAGATAATTATTTAAATCGTTAAAAGTGTGATATGCTTTATTTCTTTCTACTTCAACAATATCTATTTCATCGTTTCTAAGATATAATTTCAATCTATAGCATGAAGCTTCATTAGATTTAGTCCACCATACCATTTTCCCTTTGCTATGAAGGGTGACTCCTTTATTAGAAACAGTGCATTCTTCTTGAGAAGAAGTTAACTTTTCTAATTTCATATTGATTGATGCTAATTGAGTTTTTACGTCTGCTAATGCTCTACCTACAGCACCGCTTATAATGTCACCTTGACTTATTACTGGCATAATTTATTCCTCCTCTTTTAATAAAATAATGAATAAAAACCATTTTCTAAAACAAATACAGAACCTTTTTCTTTGTTACTTTTAGAAATTATTTTTCCATTTTTATCTTCTGCTTCAACATAGATATAATAATTTTTCCCTGTTGAATAATCTTTTGAATAACCGTAAAGGCCATGACGCATGCGTTCATCTGGATGTTTTTGATCTATTTTTCCTAAATTATTAAATGAACAATATCTAATATTTCTTTCCAATTCTATTAAGGCAATCTCTTTAAAAGTTTCTTCCCCTTCTACTAAAGTTTGTCTTCCATTGATAACATCTCTCGTCAAATGTTTATCACCTATCAATAGATGAACATAATATCTAGCTGCATCTTTTTCTTCATCCCAATAAGCCATTAACCCATTTAATAAACTTTCGATATATATATTCATAAAATCCCCTATCTTGATACTATTAAAGTACCATTATATGTATTACTGAATGTCTCAACAACAGCACAAACATTATCGGTTTTTGAAATGATCTTACCGTTTTTATCCTCCGCCTCAACATATACATAATAATTTTTACCCGTTGGACTAAGACCATTATTATTGTTTCTAACTTTATCAATTTTAGCTAAATTATTGAATGAATAATATTTTGTATTTCTATCAACTTCAACTAATCCTATTTCATGATAAGCTTGCTGATCGCCTATCAATAAATGTACATAGTATCTTGCTGCCTCTTTTTCTTCATCCCAATAAACCATAAATCCATGTAACATTGGCCCAATATATGCATTCATGACTATTCCTCCTCAACAAAATATGTTGGATAACCATTAACAATTCCACGACTCAACGCAATAGTTTTGCCACTTCTATCTTCTGCTGCAACTTTAAAAACAAAAGTATTTCCTATTAAACCTGAAATAACTAGAATGTTTTCATTTCTATCGACTGTATAATCATTTAAATGATACAAATCTTTTCTTCCGTTAACTTCAATGATTTTATATAGAGAAACAATATAATCTGCAGCATCGTCTACTTGCTTCCAGTAAACGTTAAAAGTTTGTCCATCTCTAATAACATAAGGTAACAAACTCAACTCATTTTCACATTTATCCAGAATACACAGTTTACTCTTAGGAGTATCATACGGAAGATAATATAACCCCTCTAAAGTTATATCCTTTGTAATCTTCCCTTTTGCTGTATCTAAATCACAAATCAAATTACTTTTATTAGGATACTCGTATACTTTTACAACTTTTGCAAGACCATAAGATACGAGATAAAACTCTTTATCCATCTGAATATCTGAAATATCTGGTTTCATTAATTTTCGCTCATTAAAATCTTCAAGCAACCATACATTATAATCATTCATCTGTTTTTTACTATCAATTGTAATTTCGTATGATTCATTTTGAGTATATCTTGAAGAACCAAAACTAGTAAAATAATTAGCTTTAAAAGTAATTTTAATAGATTTGATTTTTACAGATTTTTCTTGACCTTTCACTAAATTAGAATAGCCATATCCATAACCATAATAATTATTTCGATTTGTTTTGCTTTCATCTTTAATATAGTACAATTCTTTATCCCATTCTTCATCATTTAAGAAAGAAAGCATATCTCTATTGCTTAATGGTTCAAACCGATTATCAATCTCCTGAAATACTTGATTCATACTGTATTGTTTATTACTACCTATATTTAAACTTAGATTGCTTATCGAAATAGTTGAAACCCCAAATCTATCCAGAAAAACATGTTTTCCTATTGGCTTAAATAAATTTACTTTTTTGCTTTTCATACAATTAGTCTCCTTAGTAATTACTTTTTCTTTTTGTGTGGCTTTTGTTTCAATCTGAGATGATTGCAATAAGCTAGGACTATTTCCAACCGGTTTGTTAATCATTCCCCATCTTCTCAAATTTCTATTACTTGGTCCAATTACTCCCATAATTGTGGTCTCCTATATATCTAGTGGATTGATAATAACATCAATTTGATCTTGAACTACTTCTTCAAAATAATCATCATAATCCCATTGAGCATCATCAGCATTCTCATTAAAAGCTCTCGCACATAATTCATCAAAGAATAAATGTAAGTTATCCAAACAATCTAAGATGAATTTCTCATCTAGCTTAACAACAGAAAGTGCAGATTCACCATTTTGATATCTATCTTCTGGGTCCCAAACCATATTAGGATACCATTGTTTCAAGATCTTATATGATCTAAGAGAGTTATGCTTTAGAAAGTTCCAAACAGTAAATGCTCTATCATAAAGTTTGTAATTATCATATTGTCTGAACGATATTGCATTGTTACCCTGCAAACCCTGCATATAAATATCAAATTGTTTCTTTGTATAATCTTCTTCTTTATATCCACAAGCAGTTAGCATCTTTAAGCATAATGCATCTATACTAGACATTAGTTGATGAAAAAATTGAGCGTATAAAGATTTAATAATTACTTTATAATCTTTTGCTCTTTTAATACCTGCTATAAATGCTTTTTCATTAGCTTCTTCATAATCAAGCACTCCATCAGCTAAATGTGCAACTCTTGCATCATCTTCTACTTGCTTTGGAGTTTTAATACTATCAATGAAGCTTTTATATTCTTTAAACCATAATTGTTTATAACCTGTTAATAGATCTCTAAACCAATTACATTTATATTCAGATCTATGTTGTTTAGTCGGAAGGTAATAAACGGAATGTCTATTTTCAATTTTACTATCTGGAATAATAAAGAATTTTTTATAACGTTTTGTGTCAATTTTTATTCTGCCATCTTTGGCAATCAAACCATAATAATCGATTTTATCACATCGATTTTCTTTCTCTAATTTTTCGTAGTCTTTGCCTATAACCTTGCTCTTTTTCTTCATGTTATTGACACCTCCTTAAAACAAAAAAGTGACGGTAGGTATTAGCCTATCGCCACTTCAATAACATTCATCCTCTTCACATGTTATTTTGTTTAGACACGCAATACCACTCTTGAAATTTAGCTTTTAACTATTGGTTTACTCCTCATATGGTATATCCCAACCATAAGATTCGCTCCAACATTCCATATAGGTAAAGTTCTTACTCCACAGTTTCAGAACATGCATTTGTATCTAACTATAATTATATCATATTATTGAAATTTATTTCAATATCTAGAACATATTTGATAGTGTCAAATTGTCCCGAGTTTGCCAGTTAGTACTTAAATGCATATAACAATTTTATGGCTTTTTGGGCCATTTTTTTATTTTTTTAACTATTTTTAACTTTTTGCTTGCATTTTCGCCCCACATGTGATATATTATAA
>DUOG01000095.1 GCA_012838945.1 Acholeplasmataceae bacterium
GTTAAATATTGAGTAGGCAATGAATTGTCATTGTCTACTTTTTGTTTAAAAACATATAAATACTTCGAATTCGAAGCATTTTTTATGTATTGTTGGTTAAAATATGATAAAATGGAATTACAAAATAAAGGAGAAAAATATTATGGAAAAATTATTAGGTATACATCATGTAACTGCTATAACAAGCAGTGCAGAAAAGATTTATGAATTTTATACAAACATTCTAGGAATGAGATTGGTTAAGAAAACAATTAACCAAGATGATATAAATACATATCATTTATTTTTCGCTGATGATGAAGGAAGTCCGGGAACGGATATTACATTTTTTGATTTCGTTGGAATCCCTAAAAAAGTTGAAGGTGTAAACGAAATATCAAGAACTGGATTTAGAGTTCCAAATGATCAAGCTTTGGAATATTGGTTAAAGAGATTTAAAAAATATAATGTTACTCATGAAGAAATAAAAGTAATGTTTGGTAAGAAAGTTATTTTCTTTGAGGATTTCGATGAACAAAAATATGCATTGTTCTCAGATCAAAATAACTCCGGCGTTGAAAGTGGCATCCCTTGGAAAAAGGGACCGGTTCCCAATGAGTTTGCGATTACAGGGCTTGGACCAATATTCTTTAGAATAAATGATCTGGAAGTTTTGAATTCGGTCCTAGTTGATGGTCTATTCATGAGTAAGAGCCAAATTGAAGGAAATCTTCACTTGTACGAAATGGGTGAAGGTGGCAATGGCGCAAGTGTTATTTTAGAAGTAGTAGAAGGCGGATACCGAGGTCTACAAGGCTATGGTGCAGTTCATCACGTAGCCTTTAGAGTTAAAGATGAAGAAGTTCTAAATGATTGGATTAATTATATTGGGTCATTAGGTTTCCCTCATTCTGGTCACGTCGATAGATTCTACTTTAAATCACTATATACAAGAATGTATCCGGGAATATTATTCGAATTTGCTACTGATGGACCTGGATTCATTGACGATGAAGAAGATTATGAAATCTTAGGTGAGACATTAGCTTTACCGCCTAGATTTAGACATCAACGTGCTCATATTGAAAAACTTGTTCGTCACATCGATACAGTTAGAAGTAATAAAGTATTCGAAAAAGAATATCTATAAGGAATGATAAAGTGAAAGAAAATTTAAAGGCTTTAACAATACTACTTAGAGCAAGTAGAAGTGTTGAAAAAGTTTTAAAACTAGATATTGCAAGTTACAATTTAAATCCTTCCGAATTTGGTGTTTTGGAATACTTATATCATAAAGGTAATCAACCAATGGCTAATTTATGCAAGAGATTATTGATGGCTAATAGTAGTATGACCTATGTTGTAGATAATTTAGTTAGCGAAGGTTATGTTGAAAAATTTGAAAACAAAGAAGATAAAAGAAGTAATTATGTCAAGCTAACCAAAAAAGGAGAAGACTATATAAAACTGATCTTCCCAAGTCATGAAGAAAAGATTGATGAAATCTTTTCTTTGTTGACACCTGAAGAAGTGAAAACTTTATCAGAATCATTAAAGAAAATAGGGATCTTTTCTGAACAGTTAGCTTCCAATAAGTAAAGGAATGAGATATGAAATTTATTAATCCAAAAGAAAACACAAATCGTGATAATTATAAACTATTAATCGGCACGATAATACCTAGGCCAGTGGCTTTTGCTACTACTAGGTCAAAAGATGGGATAATTAATGCAGCGCCATTTAGTTATTTTAATATTGTCTCATCAGCTCCTCCAATGATTAGTATTGGAGTTATCAGAGATACTGTTGAACCAAAAGACACCGCTAGAAATATAAAGGAAACTAAAGAGTTTGTTGTTCATATTGTTGATAGCGATAATGTTGAAGAAGTAAACAAAACAGCAATGAATCTTCCGTATGGTGAAAGTGAAATGGATTTAACTAAACTTACTTTGGTTCCGAGTACAAAAGTAAAAGTACCTGGAATAAAAGAAAGCAAAGTAAGATTTGAAGTTGAATTAGAAGATATCTTTGAAATTAAAGATGGAGAAAAAATTGTTACTGATTTAGTAATTGGAAGAATTGTAGGTTTTCATATATTAGAAGATATCTTATATGATGGTAAAATTGATCCCTTAAAACTAGATCCAGTAGCAAGACTAGCAGGATCTAATTATAGTAAGTTAGGGGAAATATTTAGTTTGGTGAGGCCACAAAAATGATACATATTTATAAAAAAGGGACAAACAAAAATACCTTATTATTACTCCATGGCACCGGCGGTGATGAAAGTGATCTGCTTGAAATAGGGAGAATAATTGATCCTGAGGCTAATGTATTAAGTGTTAGAGGTAATGTAAAAGAAGGCGGAATGAATCGATTTTTTAGAAGGTTAAGTCCAGGTGTCTTTGATTTAGAAGATTTAGAAAAAAGAACTCAAGAACTTTATGGATTTATCGATGAAGCAAGTGAAAAGTATGGATTTGACCGTGATAGAGTGATCGCATTAGGATATTCAAATGGTGCTAATATAGCAGGAAGTATGCTGTTTTCAATTAAAAATGCACTTTGGGGTGCAATTCTACTTAGACCAATGATGCCAAGAAGAGATAAAGAATTAGTTGTTAATGATAATACAAAAGTATTTATTTCTGCAGGTACATTTGATAGTATTTGTCCACCGGAAGAATCAAAAGAATTAGCAGACCATTTAAAATCTAAAAATAAGGAAGTAAGGTTAGAATGGGTTAATGCCAATCACTCATTAACTTATAATGAATTATTAGTTATAAGAGATTGGTATATTCAAAATTTCTAAAAAGGTTATAAAGTAAATAATGAATATGAAAAGAAATTAAAAGAAGTAGAACTAATAATGTCGAGTGGTTTGAATATAGAGAAAATTGGATCAGAGAGAAATAAAAGAAATAAAAGTTCGTACATTTGGATAGATGACCCATCAGAAAAAATAAAAATTGAAATCGGTTCCTCAGTTAGACCAGAACCATATGCAGTTAAGTCGTTTAAATCTTATATTCACGAGTATTTGGAACATAAAAATGCTTGTGATGATATCCTAAGATATGAATTAAATGAAGTAACAATAAACGTATTAGATATAAGTAGAACTTTTATTGACAAGTTAATGGCATTAAAACGACATGCTATATGTGGGAATTTAAAAGAAATGGTTCGACATATTTATGATGTAGTTAAGTTATATCAAACCAAAGAAATAAAACAGTTTATTGAGAATACGGAAGAATTAAAAAGAATTATAAAACTAACTAAAGAAACTGATTCACACTATTTGCATAAAAGAAAAATTCCAAAAACATATAATCCTTTGTGTTCCTATGATTTTCAGAGTTGGAAAGTTACATTTAATAATGATGTGAAAAAGATTTATGAAAGTTTTCATAATGACTTACTTTATACAAATGAGAAACAAAACTTTGATGATGCAATAGACGTTTTTTTAGAAATTAATTCGTTATTACAAACTATTGAAGAATAATTATCAAAGATGATCGATGGTAGTATAACATAAGCAAAAATATATTGGTAAAAGCGTCCTTCTCTTAAGTAGGACGCTTTTCTTTTAGGAAAATAAAACAGTATGGGTACCAACTAGACTAGAGCTCCTGTGATTTCAAAAGTTTGATCATTATAGTTATTTTCCTATCGATAAATTGAAACACAAATATAAATATTATATACAATAACTTTAAAATCAATTAAATAGTTTTTTTATTAATTTTAAATCAGCCTCAGCTAAGTCTAACTTGGTTAACTCTCCTTTATTAATCCAACATAGATCAACATGTTCCTTTAATTCTAATTTTTCATCTAGCATTTCACATAATAATGCATTTAGAGTTATGTTAAATGCTTGATATTCATGATAGACGTTACCTAAATATTTGATAACCTTTATATTGCAATTTAGTTCTTCTTTAATTTCTCTAATTATTGCTTCTTCCATACTTTCGCCTGGTTCAATTTTTCCTCCTGGAAACTCCCACTTTAATCCTACCTCTCCCTTATCGCGTCTTTTTACACTTAATACTTTTTCGCCATTTCTTATTATTGCACAGACGACATTGTAATTTTTTTTATTCATTTTTATTCCTCGTTTTCTATTTCAAAATCATACTTGAGATATTCAGGCACTTCATTATCTAATAAAATATCAAACAATAATGTATTTTTAGGATTATTACTTTCTCTAGGATTTGTTAATTCTCCTCTGCCAAGGTAAATATAAGGTAGTACAATTCCATCCTCTTTTTGAATCTTTCGTACGAATACAAATACATATTTTTGATCAAGTAATTTACGACCATTTTTATTATCTAAGGTTGTACTAGTAGATGATTCCCATTGAAGTATCTTGCTTGATATAAAGTTATCATCATAAAGTAAATGTTCTTCCTTGGATAAATCCTTTTTCAAATCTATAAAAATGTACAGGTTACCATTGTTCCATATGAGTCCTTCTCTTGAAGCAAAGGTATGATTACACAATACTTGGAGTAAGGATTGTCTAGTGTATGTATAATAAAGTTTTAAATCAGCATTAACATTATAAAAATCAATTGAGAATTTGGTTAAACCATAGTCTATAATGTCTTTTAAATGATCGCTAAACACATCATTAATTTCAAAATTAATAAGTCTGTACTTGTTATCAATAATTCCTAGATAATTTGTCATAGATAGTTTTTGTTTTTCACTGTAATATTTATTCATAAGGTTGTTTAATGAATGAATAAACTTCTTTTCATCAAAACCTTCCAGTTTTGATAATTCTATCATTAATTCATCATAAGTTTTTGGTCCATCAATAAGTAGTTTAATAATGTTATATTCATAATGTCTTACTAGTGGAAGAAAAGAAGAAAGATATTTTAAAAATTTAACTTGTTTTTCATTAAATAATGGAATATCATCTTCAACCTTTTTCAAAAATTCATAAAAACAACTAAACTTTTTTATGTATCTCTGTAGATCAAGAGCAGCATCATTATTGATAAAATCTATATGTTTTAAGTAGGTTTTAGCATTTATATACTTTTTAAAATTATAATAATCTTGTTTAAGAAACTCAAGATTATTGAAGTTAGTCTTTTCTATTGCTCGTAAGATTTCTTCTTTAGATTCTTCATCTAGATGTATTTCAATTGGCAAATTCAATTGCTTGAAATCCTGAGTGACTAGACTTGCGAGCAATCTCTTGTCAACTTGTATATTATTTGATAAAGTACCCAATGCCAATGCAATTTGTACGCTTCGTGTATAACTATTTCCGATGAAATCTAATACCACCAAATAATCTTTATTTTCATATAATCTTAAACCTCTACCCAATTGTTGAATGAAAATGGTTGAGGATTCGGTTGGTCGCAAGAAGAGGACCATATTAACTCCAGGGATATCAATCCCTTCGTTTAAAATATCAACAGTAAAGATAATTTCTAGTGGGTCATTTTCATCTTGTAATCGAGTGAAAGCTTGATTTCTTTCTACAATACGGTTTTCTCCGGTTAAACTTAACGTATTGTAGCCAAGCAAATTCATACTTTCAGCCATTTGTCTAGAATGTTCAACGTTTCTACAAAAGCCAAGAGCTTTTAATTTCCCTGTTATTTTATGCCGATAATTTTCAATATTTTCTTTAATAAATTCGCAATGAATATCACTAGAAATTTGTTTTATAAGTTTTTTTGTATCAGATTCTGAATAGTCAACCAAATTATCCTTTATACCGTAATACTTAAATGGTACAATTAAATTATTCTCTAATGCTTCTCTAAGTCGTAACTCATATGGTACATTTTTTTCAAATAGATCAAATACTGATTCATTATCCATTCTTTCAGGCGTTGCGGTTAAACCAAGTAAAAATGATGGTGTAAAATACTCAATTATTTTTGTGTAGGTGCTCGCAGTGGCGTGATGAACTTCGTCAATAATGATATAGTCGAAATCATCTCTAGCAAAAATCGCTAAATTTCTGGACATTGTTTGATTAGTAGAAAAAATAAAATCGGCATTAGGTTCTTTATTCTCCCCAGTAAACAAACCATACGTTCTGCTATTACCAAATACATTGGTAAATGTTTTTAATGCATCGTTCAAGATATTTTCTCTATGAACAATAAATAATAGCTTTTGTGGATTAAAGTTTAAAGCATCAAAGGCAGCAAGATAGGTCTTCCCAGAACCCGTAGCAGCAACTATCAGCGCTTTTTCTACTCCTCTTGCACGATATTTACTTATCTCTTTTAAAGCTTTTCTTTGCATATAATTTGGTCGAATCTTTTTAGCTTTAAAATCAACTACATCCATATCCCATCTTTCGATGGCATATTCTATTTGAGTAGAATAAATTTTAATAATATCTTCATTAAGGTTTAAAGTGTTATTCCATAAATGATTAAATTCATTTGTAACATCTTGATAGTAGGGATCGGTATTTTTGCTGATGACCGACACATTCCATTCGATATTATAAAGTAATGCATATCTAGTTATATTGGATGAACCAATGACGATTTCACAAGTATTATCATATTCAAAAATATATCCTTTAGAATGAAAACCAGAATCAATAAAACTATTATAATCAATATGACAATTAAAATTAGGAAAATGTTTTGTTAGATTTAAAAATTCATTTAAGGAAGGAATATCTGTAAAATTTTGATATGTTGAAGTGATAATTTTACCATTTGCTCCCCTTTTTAATGCCTGTTTAATATCATCGATCAATAATACCAAACCAGCTTTTTTTATGAAACTTACTGAAAAATAAAAAGCAGTACAATTTCTTAAGCCTTCTTTAATTTTATCTAAAAAGGTGATTTGAGATTGATTCGTTAAAAAAACTTTTTTCATTTTCTTTCCCCATTATTTCGAAAATATTCAAATTTTTCCATTATTATCCCTATTATAACATAATTTTTATATAATTCCAATTTTGTATTTAATATGTTTAAATATGTTTAGTTTTGTGTTATAATTTGAATAGGAAAATGGGGGGCATATTATGAACTTAAATGAAAGACTTTTTAATATTTTCAAAGATCAAGTCGTTGGAGCAAGTGTTGTTTTAATCAAAGGTAAAGAGGAGTTTAAATATACCTATGGCTATCGTTCCCTTATTGA
>DUOG01000096.1 GCA_012838945.1 Acholeplasmataceae bacterium
AGAACATGAAGGCGGATACGCATATTGTTGAGACACTTGCGAAAAGACTCATGCAAGATGCACAAATCTTATCGCTTTAAATAGATAGTAGTTTCATCTGTTGGCTCAAAAACTATCTATGATTTGAACCAAGCGATGAGGTTATTATCCCCTTTGGATGATAGAAGTTCCTACGAACGAATCTAGGTAAATTACTTAGAATTTACAAAAACAGGCTAATAAGACTGATATTTTAGGGTAGGGGGGTCTAAATCTCTGTGACTATTGACCTACCACCGAGCCTGGGGTTTCGTGCGTATTTTTTTCATTTCAAAGGGTGAAAATTATAAGGCTAGTATTACAAATAAAACACAGCTTCTTACTATAGAAATCTTACAGCAAGTCAACGTTGGCGAGGTATCCATCAAAACTTGGATCGTCTGTGACCAAGTATACCCTACCATTCTTTTCTCGAGATAAAAATTGATAATCTACTAAATATCTGCGAATAGTGCAATAATCATTTTCGTATATTGACTTTATGAATTCATTAACTTCTTTTTCAGAATACTGTTTACCTTTTCAAAGGTGTCGATAATTGGTATTAAACATAAAATCTCTTTTTATATTTAGTGGGAAATTCTTTTAACTTTCGTGGGTCTGTTGAATCAAAAAATAACTATAATATCAAGAAAATAAAAATAAATAAGGAAACAAAACAGTATCGTTCTCTTTATTTAAAAGATCACGATAAATTTTTTACTAAATTATGTAGGATACTAAAGAATATGATATAATTAAGTGATATAAAGATTATTAAATTCCTATTACGACAATATATGTTACTTTTTTAAAACAAACTAATTAAAAAATGTACTCTTTCAAAATGGTCTAATGTGGAATATACTATCTAGTAATTAAAAGGGAGAAAAACTATGAAGAAATTGTACTATGTATTACTGATCTTATTTGTTGTGTTGGTAATATCCGCTTGTGGCAACATGGGCACAAATAAGGGGGTAACTATCACTATCAATGAAAATATTGCTACTGAGTATGAAGTAGATGAAGATATTGATTATCGACATTTCTTTACCATTAGAGATGAGAATGGGACTGTTACTGTTGAAGATTCGATGATTGACGCTTCTGATGTAAATATAAGTACTCCAGGAACCTATAAAGTGAAAATAAGCTACCGTGGAGTTACGAAGTTAGTTTATATTACAATAAATGAAAAAGATCAAATTACCTACACCATTACAATTAATGAAGATGTAAATAAAGAGATTGTAGTGGGTGAAGTTAGTTTTGATTACAAACTTTTATTTACCATCAGCGATTCTAATGGAAACAACATTCCAGTAGAAGATTCAATGATTGATTCAAGTAATGTTGATTTATCAATAGTTGGCACTTACATAGTTCATATCCAATATCAAGGCGTGAGTGAATCGGTAGAAGTACGTGTTATTGACAAGGTGTTGTATAAAATAACAGTAAATACTGACTTGCCAACTACTTTTGAATTAGGTGTAGCGTCAATTGATTTTAAATCTTATTTTTCGATTGAAAGTTTAACCGGTGAAACTATAGAAGTAACCGATGATATGATTGATACAAGTCAAGTGGACTTAACCAACGCAGGAAAGTTTACCGTTGAAATTAATTATGAAGGAGTATCAAAAAGTTTAGAATTTACAATTACTCCTCGAACTAACTATAATTCCAGCGATTTGTTTATCAGCGAATATGCAGAAGCTAAAAATTATGATAAGTATATAGAAATATTTAATGGAACAGGTTCGACTATTGATTTATCGAATTACACCTTAAAACTTTTTAACAATGTACAACAACCCGCTCAATACGTTTTTTCATTGAGTGGAAGTTTGAAGGATGGTGAAATCCTTGTTGTCTACCATCCAAATGCATCCAGTATCATTAAGAATGCTGGTGGAATATCAAATCAAGTCATTAACTTTAATGGAAATGATGCCATTGCTCTTTTTAAGAATGAAATCCTTATCGATGTTGTTGGTGATTTGGATCGTCCTGTGAGTGTTGGATGGGATATTGGTGGAGTCAAAGAAGCCACCAAAGATCACACATTGATCCGTAAAAGCACCGTCTATGGACCAAACAGTACGTGGACAGAATCTGAGTGGACGGTATTAAATATTGAAGATTTCTCAAATATTAAACTTCATATAATGGATGGATATGAACCAATCATAGATGATGAAAATCCAAAAGAACAAATTAAAGATTTGTTTATATCAGAATACTTTGAAGGTTATTTGGAATACAAAGACTCTAAATACATTGAAATCTACAATCCATTTAATGAATCAGTAGATTTGGGCTCGTATTCGCTAGCTGTTTATAAAAATGGAGAAGCTCAAGCGTCATTCATTCAACCATTAACGGGTACATTAAACTCTCAAGAAGTATTCATTGTTTATGCACCATATTCTTTAGAAGAAATTAGAAGCAAAGGACATCTTTCTAGTGAAGTATGTTATTTTAATGGAAAAGCAGCTATCGCACTTCTAAAAGATGATGTAGTGATTGATGTAATTGGTGTGATTGGAGAATTTCCTGAGGGTGACGGCTGGTTAGTGGATGAGTATTCAACAACTGCCAATAATACGATTATTCGAAAAGAAACCATCGATTCACCGACGGATGAATGGGATCCAAACGAATGGTATCCATGTTATGATAACTATTTATACGGTATAGGCTTTCATGATCAAGTAGATCAAGAAGGGAAAGTCTATGATAATTTTGATGTAGTCTTTAATATGATTAAGAACTTAGAGTTGGATAGCAAAGGTACAGCAATTGGAGAAACTCCAATTACCGTCAAAGGTACCATCTTTATGGATGTTAAAAATGAAACCACACTTGTTTACATTACAGATGGAAGAAATTTTATCAAATTGCATGGGGAAAAGATTCACAACTATACTACCCCTGGTATGGTATATGAGATAGTATGCTACTATCAAGCATATTTGTATCAACCAACCCTAGATGTTATTAATCCTGACAAAGACATTAATAGATTGAACAGTGAAGTACCTGTAACGGAAGTAGAGGTCCTTGAAGTTACTTTAGAAGAAGTACTATCCTTAAAAAGAGAAGATTTTGTATATAACATTACTTTTGGATATTTACAATCTTTACTAAAGGTTACCGGATACTTACAGTACGATACCCATAATTCAAATCGTTTTGATTATGCATTAACCGTTACTGAAAGTTATACTAAAAATCATACCGGTTATATCAGAAATGGACTCTACTTTAAGAACGATGTGGAAGAATTAAAAGATTATCTAATGGACTATGAAGTTCTTCCTGGAAAAGAAAATATTGAAGTAGACATTTATGGAATAATTTATGATTGGAATCCAAATCGTAACAATTGGAGAATCTACGTATCAGACGAACTAACTATTGGTAGTATGATTTCTTGATTGTACTTTTATAAAGACAAAAAATTAAAATAAACCTAAGGAGGATAAATATGGTTCATTTAGTCTATTGTGATAATGTTTCTAAAGAATTAGAAAAAATTTTAAATGGTAATAAAACAATGGTTATTAGAGGTGCTAGTGGAAGAAAGATTCCTCATAGTAGAGTCTTTAAAGACGAAGTTCTATATTTTATGGAAAAGGGGACAAAAAAGATAAGTGCAAAAGCCATAGTAACTAACGTATTAAACTATATTAAATTATCAGATGAAGAAATTGCTAATATCATCGAGAGTAATAAAGAAAAATTAGCTTTGACGGATAAACAAAAAGAAAGATGGCACAAAAAATGTTTGTGTTTAGTTGAATTTAGTAATGTTGAGGTAATTGAACCGTTAGATTTTGATCATCAAAGCAATATGGATGACTGGTTGATTCTTGACAAAATCGAAGATGTCGTCGTAGGAACAAGCATCAAATATAACTACGATAAAGCAAGATTTTAAAATAAAGTTAAATATTGAGTAGGCAATGAATTGTCATTGTCTACTTTTTGTTTAAAAACATATAAATACTTCGAATTCGAAGCATTTTTTATGTATTGTTGGTTAAAATATGATAAAATGGAATTACAAAATA
>DUOG01000097.1 GCA_012838945.1 Acholeplasmataceae bacterium
AAAATAGTAATATTATTTGCTTTTTGAAATAAAAAAAGAGAGAATATTTCTCAGAAAGAATAGCTCTTTAAGAATATATCTCTCGATTGATTTTCATATGAGGTATATTACCTCATAAATATATGTAAAGGAAAAGAGAAAGATGAATTTATAAAAAGGAGTTAATGAAATAAAAAAGAAGTCGTTGTTACGACTTTTTTAACAATGGCAGGGCTAGGTGGATTCGAACCACCGGAATGACGGAGTCAAAGTCCGTTGCCTTACCGCTTGGCTATAGCCCTAAAAGATGGTGGAGGGGGACGGATTCGAACCATCGAACTCGGAGAGAGTGGATTTACAGTCCACCGCGTTTAGCCACTTCGCTACCCCTCCATAGGGTCAGCCTTTTCATGACTGCCTTATTATTCTACTATATTTGGTTTGTTTTGTCAACCAATTTATATACAATAACTAATCTTTTTTTAGTGTTAATTATTGTCAATTATTTAAACGCAATGCTTTTGCGAGTGTGTTTATATTATTATCCATTAAAGTAAAATAATTCATCTTATCATCACGATCTTTTTTTGTTAAAACCGCCATTGCATGGATGTTTAATGAGCTGCCACCTATTTGATTTAGAACTGTCTCATTATTAGGGTTTAGGGCTTCGTTTTGAGTAACCAAGATGTGTTTAATACCTTTTTCCCTAGCAATATCAATAATTTCTTTTACTTCACCTGGATTAGTGTCTTGTGGCATACGGATGCGATTTAGTTCATAATCCTTTGTCCAGTACTGATAAGCATCGTGGTCAACTATGATTAAATCTAAGTCAGCATTATTAATAGTGGATTGCATCTTTTGATCAAGCTGATCTAGTTCTGCCATTAAAGCATTGAAATTAGCTTCATAGTCAACTTCACTATCATCTGGTCTAAATGTTAGAAGCCTATCCTTGATAACTTTCGCCATTACTTTAACTCTTTTTGGAGATAACCAAATATGAGGATCATAGAAATGGCCATGACCGTGGTGATCATCATCATGTGATTCATCCATCCAAGCATAGCATCTGATTCCCTCACAAGTGGTTGCTGAAAGGGCCATCTCTTGATGAACGGCTTCAGACAGATTAATCAATTCAACTCGTTTGTTTTTAAAGGTGCTATTAATACCTTTTTCCACAAATGGCTCTAAGCCCTGGCCAATATAAAATAAAGCCTTACTTTTAGCTATCTTAGTTAAATCACGAAGCGATGGTTCATAGTGATGTATATCTACTCCCTGAGGATATGAACTATAAACATTAAAATCATCTTCACATATATATTTAATAATAAATTCTACCGGATAAACTGTTGTATAAATAGCATTTTCATCAATAGTATATTCACAGCCGCTTATTACAGCAGCAAACAGTAAAAATAAAAATGCTAAAAATGATTTTTTCATCAAATCACCTCTAGCAATTATTATATCACATTTCATTTTCTTTTTCCCTTCTTTTCTTAAATATTTTTTTTATATTTTCTTTTCCTTTGTTAATCACCTTTATACTTAGTTTTATTATGGCTTTAAAAACATTTTTTATAAACGATACAACTTCCGGAGAATAAAAGAGAAAGACAATCAGCTTACCAATCCACTTAGTTAAGAAGCTGATTCCTTTCATAATCATTGGAAGATCTTTTACCAATGTCTTTTTTAATAGTTTTAAATAGATAAAGACACCCAAGGCAAAGAAGAGAAAGAAATAGATGGGAATATACCCTTCACATATATTAAAACTGACGCGATAAGCAATTAGTATTTGGATTATTCCAAACAGTACTTCAGATATTGCTTTTACTATTTTTTTGGGTTTATAATAGTCTAGTACATAATAAAAGATGTCATAGGTGGCTATCAAAAAGATTCCAAAGACAACTAACCAGATGATAATCCAAATTTGGGTATGAATATCATAAATCATTTAAAAAGTTTTCCCATGAAACTACTTTTGTTTTTATTCTTTTTTAAACTTTCCACATACTCGATTGAGTAGACCAAACCGTTAATCCACAAGATCCCTTTTTCTATATCTAAGTGCTGCATTTCTAATTGTTCACCTCGAACTAACATGTCACCCAAATTGGTGTGGATAAAGAACTCTTCACTATTTAAACTTTCAATCTTTTTGATACCGGTAATCTCTAGATTCTTTCGATTTTTTAAGGTTACTATCTGTGTTTGCCCTTCCATCTTGTGTTCAAATTCCATTCTTATCACCTCTATTAAATATATATGCAAGCCCTATTATTTTAAGACTTTTCAAATATAAACAAATCAATTTTAAATTATCCTAAAATGTGGTATAATAATTTAGATAAATAAGAAAGAGGTATTAATATGAGTGAAGAAATTCGTTTAACCCAACAAGAACAGGTCCGCCGCACGAAAATGAATGCCTTAAGCGAAAAAGGAATTGACCCTTTTGGGCAAAAATTTGAACGAACAGCAACTTCCCAATCAATAAAAGACCAATATGGTGATAAAAGTCAACAAGAACTAAATGATCTAAATGTTGAAGTAAGAGTGGCTGGCCGAATTATGACCAAGCGTCGTGCTGGTAAAATTGGGTTCATGCACATTCAAGATCGATATGGTCAAATTCAAATCTTTTTAAGATCAGATACCTTATCAGAATTCGATTATGAATTATATAAAACATGTGATATTGGCGATATTGTCGGCATCATTGGTACCGTATATCGAACTGATGCTGGTGAATTAAGTGTTAAAGCAACTCAATATATTCACTTGACCAAGGCTTTAAGACCATTACCTGAAAAGTTCCACGGCCTTCAAGACAAAGAGGAAGCAAGACGTCGCCGCTATGTTGACTTAATTATGAATGAAGAAGCTAGACGCGTTGCCTTTATGCGACCAAAAATCATTCGTTCAATTCAACGCTTCTTTGATAATCGTGGTTATGTGGAAGTTGAAACTCCAGTTCTTAGTCCAATCTTAGGTGGAGCAAATGCACGTCCATTTGTGACTCATCACAATGCACTCGACATGGATTTTTATTTAAGAATAGCAACCGAATTACCATTAAAACGATTAATTGTTGGTGGTATGGAAGCTGTCTATGAAATTGGAAGACTCTTTAGAAATGAAGGGATGGACTCTACTCATAATCCAGAATTCACCACTGTTGAAGCATATTTAGCTTATGGTGATATGACTGATATGATGGAGTTAGCAGAAACCCTTTTCGAAACTGTCTCAACTGAAATCCGAGGAACCACTGAGATTGAATATCAAGGACATCAAATATCCCTAAAGGCACCATTTAAAAAGGTACATATGGTGGACGCAATTAAAGAAGTTACTGGCATTGATTTCTATCAAGTAAAAGACGTTGAAGAAGCATTGAAATTAGCCAAGGAACATGGCATTGAAGTTCCTCCACATCAACGAGCTTATGGACATATCATTAATTTATTCTTTGAAAAGTATGTAGAAGAAAATTTAATTAATCCTACCTTTATCTACGGACACCCAATTGAAATAAGTCCCCTAGCAAAGAAAAATAAAAAAGACCCACGCTTTACTGAACGTTTTGAACTATTTATCAATGGGAAAGAATATGCCAATGCTTTTAGTGAATTAAATGATCCAATTGATCAAAGAGAAAGATTCTTAAATCAATTAAAAGAAAAAGAATTAGGGAACGATGAAGCCACTGAGATGGATGTTGATTATATTGAAGCCCTAGAATATGGCTTACCTCCAACAGGTGGTATCGGAATTGGAATTGACCGATTAATTATGTTAATAACCGGAACTGATTCAATTAGAGATGTTCTGTTGTTCCCACATCTAAGAAACAGATAAGAAAAAAGCTAGATTCGATCTAGCTTTTCTTTTTAAAATATATCAAGAATCTCTCTAATTCGAGAGAATATTGATGTGATCGGATTAAAACGGTCTCGTGGACTGGTTAGTTCAGTGAGTTTTGTGTCAAACTGATCCAAGAGTTTAACATCAAACGCTTCATTCTTAACCATTATCTCATCAATTTGATTTTGAATATCATCAATTAATTGATTCATTTCATCGCTTAGAATTTCTTCGTCTCGCAAGTATCCCAAATAATCATCCAAACTTATAGTATAGACGATTAATGGTGCATAGTAATTTAAGCGATCAATATTGCTTTTGAAGTATTCATCATAATAAGTTCTCAAGTCAGCAATTACATTCATCATATATTGAAAACCTACATCAAAAGCCTCCTGCAAATCTTCATCAATTTTTGAATTTTCCGCAGCCAGCTTTGAAGTATAATCTAAAACTGCTTTTATGTCTTCAAAAACTGCTAAAATAGGAGATTCAGTTTTTTCTAATTGATCAATAACTGCTTGTTGTTGAGCGATGTAATTTTGATAATCTTCATATATATTCATAGTTTACCTCTTCTCTATATTGTTTCTTCTATCTTACTACTTATAACAAGAATTTGCAATAGTTTTGCTAAAGACATTAAAATTGATAGTTTTGTTAATTTGTGTTAAAATAATAAAGAATTAGAGGTGTTAAAAATGAATGATTATTTAGTAAAAGCTTTAGCTTTTGATGACCAAGTAAGAATATATTGTGTCCGTTCTACCAATACATTAAATACAATTGGTGAACGATTAAATTATTATCCGAGTGCACTTGCTGCAGTAGGGAGAGTTTTAAGCGTTGGAACCATGATGGGCGCAATGCTTAAAAACCAAGAAACAGTAACCATCAACGTTCATGGTAATGGTCCTATCGGAAAAATTATCGTTGATGCCAATGCTCATGGAGAGGTAAGGGGTTATTGTGATAATCCTCATGTTCATTTTGAGTATCATAATGTAGGTAAACTTAATGTACGTGATACCGTTGGTGATACTGGTTTTATTAGTGTAATTAAAGACCTACGACTAAAAGAACCTTTTATCGGTACCATTCCAATTATCAATGGTGAACTAGGTGAGGACTTTGCTTATTATTTCAATGTAAGCGAACAAGTTCCATCAGCTGTTTCCCTAGGTGTGCTGGTAGGAACAGATAACCGAGCGATTGCTGCGGGGGGATTCATTATTCAATTGTTACCTAACGCTAGTGAAGAAGTGGTTGATAAATTAGAAAAATTAATTGCTAATCTTCCATCGGTTTCTTCACTCTTAAGTAATGGTGAGTCATGTGAAGATATTATCAAAAGGATTTCCGGTAATGACCATCGTATCCTAGATACCATCCCAGTTACATTTAAGTGTAATTGTAGTCGCGAACGTTTTGAAAAGGGATTAATTTCATTAGGTCCTGGTGAGCTTGAAGAAAT
>DUOG01000098.1 GCA_012838945.1 Acholeplasmataceae bacterium
AAAGAGCAGCCAGGAAGGGTTAAGGGACGGTTTTACAAGAGCAACCTTTATTGTAAGGGAGGATTTATTAAAGAAACTCAAAGATTACGCCTATACCGAAAGAGAAACCTTGAAAGACGTTGTTAATTCAATGATTGAGCAGTTTTTAGATGGCAAAGAAATCATAGAAAGGAATGATAAATAATGAAACAGTTTGGCGACATAAAATTTTACGACGTGCAGGAAATAGCCAAGATATTCGATATGACCCCACAGAGTATAAGAAAGTTTTTCAAGGAAGGACGCATAAAAGCGCGCAAGTTTGGTACACGTTGGTATGTTACCGAGGAAGCAATGAGAGAGTATTTATTAGGCCACGATAACGACAGTAAACCAAGTAAATAATGTTTATTGGGTTTACATTGTTTATGTGGTAATATTAGGTTACTATGTTTATTTATAAGGAGTGAATAAGATGCCGTCAAAGAAAATAGAACCCTGGTATACCGAGGAATACGCAAGAGAAAGAAAAGCCAAGATAGATGAACGTATTGCGGCAGGCTTAGACCCTTGGGAACCCCGGACAGAAGAAAAAGCGGAGAAGTTGCGCAAGAAAACAAAGGAAAGTGCGATAAAGTTTAGGCGAAAAATCTTAAAGAGTATTGAACGATTAGGGGCAGAGGGTTTTGTTATACAGACTATTGCGGAACTGAAAGCAAAGATTTTTGAGCTACAAAACCCAACTCAGGACGATTTATATAAATACACCGACGCTTATTTTAGGGATCATATCAAAATACATGAAGATACCTTAATATTCTTTGAAAGCCTGCTCAAAGATAAGAAGAAGCTCAAAAAGACCTTTGAAGCCTATAAAAACCGCTTGCAAGAATTAGAAGAAGCCGATCCAATGATTGAAGATGATGATGAAGCAACCTTTGTTGTAGTCCCTCCTACATCTTATCCTAATGAGCTAATAATACCCAAAGACAAAGCAACTAATCAACTTTTTAGTGGCGAACTATCGAAGGAACTAACGAGCTTAAGAATGGAAAAGTTGGGTGCAAAGGTACAACTAACCGCTAAGATAAGCGTAGAAGTGGATGACTTGAAAGGTGTAACCCTTAGCAAAAAAATCAATTCTTATGATAGGCAAGTGTACGAAGCGGTAACGTCTCTTTATGTGGATGGGGCAAATCAATTCGTTACTCCATTGATGATATACCGAACCATGACCGGCAACAAAAAAGCAGATATTACCGAAAGTATTCTGAAAGACATAACTGATAGTCTGGATAAATGTGCAGCTACACGTGTTTATATTAATTCCAGGGATGAATTAAGAGGTAAGGGTTACAAAATAGAAGAGCCGATAATCAAGGAAAATTTGCTTTATATTCGTAGCGTCCAAGGTAAACACAACGGAGAATTAAACGAATGGATTCAAATACTATCAGCACCTGTCCTCTACCGATATGCTAATAGCAAAAATAACATAGCTAGATTACCCATTAGGCTTCTCAACACGCCGATTAATAAAAACAAGGAAATACTGAGTGCTCAAGGATATTTGTATCGAGAAATTCTTTGGATGAAGAAAGACCAAAAACGGAAAAGGACTATCCTTTATTCAACCTTGTATGATTTTTTGGAAGTTGAAGCTTCTACTCCAGGAGCATTAAGAAAAAAACAATCCGTCCTGCGTAAAAATATCAAAGAGAGGATCCTGGATTTTTGGATCAAGGAGAAGTTTATTAGTGGATATGAGGAAAAAAAAGAAGGGCGAACTGTGACGGGCGTAAAAATCCAACTTTGAACCGAACGTTAGTTTGTAGGCAAATAAGTGGTAACGTATAGGCAAATAAGTGGTAACGTATAGGCAAATAAGTGGTAACATATAGGCAAATAAGTGGTAACAATGAAAGGGGTAAAAAATGCCAATAAACCCAGGCGGGACAAGCCTTCCAGGGTTTAGCAAAAAACTGTATAAGCTTTATAAGCTATATAAGCTTTATAGGGGCAT
>DUOG01000099.1 GCA_012838945.1 Acholeplasmataceae bacterium
ACATCAACACGATCGAGCTGGAAAGTTTTACCTAAATTATTTAGAAGAAAATGGTTTAAAGGATAGTGAAGAATATAGGTTAACTTTAGAATCCATAAACCAAGGTATTTACTTTTATGATAATGCTTTAAAGAATGAGGCGAAGATAACAAATAAGATGATTAATCTAGTGGACAAGAGAGGGACATCGTTGTATGGGGTGGAGTTTTCAGCGAAGACAGGAACATCTGTTTCCGAAAAGATTGAAAGAAAGAAAGCTAAAATCTTACCTGGACTACCAGTTCCAAAAGATGATGAGATAGTAGCAAGTATGCCTGACTTGATTAGATATACGATTGTAACAGACCACGCAGGTATGGCAGATGAAGTAGAAGGATTTCTTGATGATTTCAAGAGGTCAGGATTTAATGTAGTTAAGTTAGACAATAAATATATTGATGGAGAAACACCATATAAAGCAATACATTTAGATGTAAAGTCAAAAGATGGGCAGATGTTTGAAGTTCAGTTCCAGTCAAAGCAATCACTTGAGATAAAGCACGCAAGTGATATACTATATAGTGAACAAAGAAAAACTACAACGTCAAAAGAAAGAAAATTAGAGTTGGATAAGCAAATGGTTGACTTATGGAACACATTGCCAAGACCAAAGAATATTGATAAATTGAAGTCTTTTGTGAAGGAGGTGAAGTAATGATTTATAGAGAAGATAGAATAACAATGCAATTATTTAGAAGGGCTGGTAATGGCTCAGAAGAATATATCGCAAGAAAAAGAGAGTGGAAGATAACAGATGATGCAATACGTGCATTCTATGATTCGTCTGACACTCGAAGGATTACTGAAAATGAGGCCATAGAGAATATGGAGCTACAGAATGCATTAGTAGTAAAGGAGTGATGTTTTATAGCAATTGAAATTAAAGCAAACTTGACGCAAGAGCAATTAAAGAAGATGACTCGAAATATAATGGAAGTAGCAGGTATTAAAGCATACGAATATGCCGTTGAAAGAACACCAGCACGAGGTGAAAGCCGATATTCCACAGGGCAGTTAAGAGAATCA
This sequence comes from Acholeplasmataceae bacterium, assembly GCA_012838945.1. Classification (GTDB taxonomy): domain Bacteria; phylum Bacillota_I; class Bacilli_A; order ML615J-28; family CAG-313; genus DUOG01. The sequence goes on from DUOG01000099.1 coordinate 1,066, forward strand.
ATAAGAATGGAAATGGTATTTATGCGAAAGAGCTAGATAGATTATAATAAATATAAAATTAAAGGAGTAATAAATTAGTAAACATATTATAGAAGATGCAAAAAGATGCTTGCAATGTAAAAACCCTAGATGTAGTACTGGATGTCCAGTTAAGACTCCGATTCGTGATGTAATTAAACTTTTACTTGATAGCAAAATACCTGAAGCAGGTAGAATGTTATTTGAAAATAATCCCCTATCAATTATTTGTAGTCATGTTTGTCCTCAAGAAAACCAATGTGAAGGACATTGTGTTTTGGGAATTAAAGGTTCACCTGTACATATTAGTGCAATTGAACAATATATTTGTGACTACTATTTAAATATCTATAAACCTAAGCCTTCTAATAACAGTAAAGGTAGAGTTGCGATTATTGGTTCAGGACCAGCAGGAATAACGATTGCAATTATTCTTGCTAAGCGTGATTATGATGTTACAATCTTTGAACAAAATGATAAAGTTGGTGGTATTTTAAGATACGGAATACCAGAATTTAGATTACCAAAATCAGTAATTGATCGATTAACTAATAAAATGTATGAAATGGGGATTAAGATTAAACCTAATACAACAATCGGAGCTAATATTACTGTAGATGATTTATTTAGAGATGATTTTAAAGCAGTATTTATTGGTACTGGAGTTTGGAGACCAGCTAGATTAAATATTAAAGGTGAAAGTTTAGGACATGTTCACTTTGCAATTGAATACTTAAGAAACCCAAGTGTTTATAATTTAGGTAAAACTGTAGTTGTTATTGGTGCAGGAAATGTAGCAATGGATGTTGCTCGTACGGCCTTTAGAAATGGTGCAGAACATGTTTATATCTTGTGTTATAAGGGTGAAGATACAATTACAGCTCGTGAGCATGAAGTTGAATATGCCAAGATTGATGGAGCAAAATTTGAGTTTTATAAAACCGCAGTTGAGTTTGTAGATG
>DUOG01000140.1 GCA_012838945.1 Acholeplasmataceae bacterium
ATCAGATAAAGAACAACACTCTACGTCAGGGACATCCTTTCCGCCTCGGCACGCTTTCGCTATAGAGCGTCCGACTTCGAGTCCATATGAACCTGACATCCCTTCAACGGCAATCTTGTCATTCAGCCCGATCGTCTGTCGAATAAGGTCTAACTTATCGACATCCACCGTCGTCGCGAAATCCCAAATATCGCGCAAATCATCAACGGTAATCGAGTCAGTCAATCCCTGGACTTGACTCGTATCATTCAAAAATGTTTGGACGCCGTCGCGTTCCAGTTCCATTACGAGATCATGTTTCCATGCCACGACCGCCCGTCCACGATGATCTTTCGTACGGACCGTGACATCGATGTACAAAGAAGGCGCTCCCCTCGGAGCGAGATCGAGCGAAACCTTGCCCTCAGCACAAAGCTTGCGAGCCGTGACAATGTCCTCTTCACCGATACTTTGAAGAACTTGCAGATCGAGAGAAGGGTCGCCTCCGACGGCACCGAGGGCGGCAGCCATTGCCGCGCCCATGTCATTTGTTCCCGGAATAAAAACGCTCATCGCATTTTTGTAGATGTTGACACTTGCCTGCAACTCAATTGATTCGACCGGATCGTCGTATCCCGCTTCTTTTCGCGCCAGCGCGGCAGCAAACGCGACGGATACCGGCTCCGTACAACCGAGTGCGATAACGAGTTCTTCTTCCAATTGTTGAAGGTAATATTCCTGATTCATGCCATCCCACCTCAAAAGATCGCCCTGCTTCAATATTTAGAGACCGCAGCATCGCTACTATCTCATCATACCTTTTTATTCCCACCTTTGCCTAAGATCGAGCTGTTCAATTTCAATGAATTCTTGTAAAGTCTTCGTCACGGACACGCCAAGTGTCATGGCAGGTCTCTTTAGCGGTGCAACGTTCACATCACGAAATCGGAAAGTCGCCGCCTGTATCGGAGCGAAAACAGATCATCGCATCAGTGATTTATACAGCGAGAATGCCCCTTCCAGATCATCAAGAAGAACGCTCTCGTTCTCGCGATGAACATCGGAGAGTTCCCCCGGGCCGATGATCACCGGCGTCAACCCCGCTTCACGCAATACGTTGGCATCCGTGCTACCGGAAAACGTTGTCTCATAAAAAGCGCCCAAGGAATGAATTCTCAATACGAGACGATGGTTCGAAGCCGTCGTCCAGGGTTCTCTTTTATCTTCGACCGAGAATTCCGTCTTCACATGATGAACCCTTTCGATCTCATCGAGCATGCGCTTCAGACGCGCAATCTCATGGTCGCAAGAACTCGTCGGCATGATACGGCAATCAAGGCGTAGCCGGCAGACGTCGGGAATGATATCCGGCTCAACGCCCGCATGAATCGAGAGGGGTTGCCAGTATGACGTAGGGGGCGACACGTCGACATTCAACGTCCGAAGAGAGCGGATGATATCAGCGGCAATGTCAATCGCATTGACGCCGACGCCGGGACGTGAACCGTGTGCCGTTTTACCTCGGATAACAAGCTCACCGAATGTCCGACCGCGTGAGGACCGGCAGAGCGTCATTCCCGTCGGCTCACAGACGACAAGGTCGGACAGTTTATTCATAAGAGGATGTTCGAGAAGTGCACGCGATCCGTGCATGGCGTCTTCCTCATCACATGTCACGAGAAAATGTACGGTACGGCTCGGAGGAATCGAGGAGCGGGCATATTCGCTCATCGCGAACAGAACACATGCGAGCCCGCCTTTCATATCGGCAGCACCGCGACCGACCAACCTGTCATCCTGAACAACAGGATCGTAAGGGTCTGTCTCCCAGCGGGACCGCTCATCACTCGATACGGGGACAACATCCATATGACCGGTGAAAGCCAGCGGATCATTTTCTTTTGCGCCCGGTAGAGTAATGATTAAATTCGCGCGATTAGATGTAACCGGAACACGTTCGACGTGAAGATTGTTTTTCTCGCAATATTGAATCAAATATTGCTCGACAAGAACTTCGCGACCGGGCGGGTTTTCGCTCGGCAAGCGAATAAGGTCAGATGCCAAGTTGATTAATTTTTCACGCCGCTCAGCGCTTAAAATGAACGGGGATGAACCGGCTTTCTTGTGTTCAATCGCAGTCTCTGTTTCGTTCGACTCTTTCATGCAATCAGTTAGTTCGGATTGACACCGTCCCAGAGCGCCTCTTCAACGGGATTCAGTTGTTCACGGCATCGAGGGCAGTCGAGCGAAGCGATGTGTCCGCGCTTGACGTGCGACATCCGTTCTCCACATTCGAGGCAATAGTACATGGCGGAAAGCGTGTGATCTTCTGTGATAAGACGCACGCGTCTCTTCACGTCGAGTGTTCCGCAGGAACGACAACGGTATAATTCGCGCGAAAAATCGATCTCACAGTCATCGCGTTGCACGAGGTCGATCGCGATCAACGGGTCTACTTTGCCGCTACGAATCTCTTCCACAATCTCCTTGAACATGAAGCGATCTTCGCCGCTTCGACCGAGATAGTACGTATCATTAAAGTCACAGTGTGGACATGCCAGTGTATAGGCGATACGCCACGGGAGGCGAGAAGGTTTGAACGAAGCGACGTTGATTTTTGTGTCCTCGATGGGAGCATCGATCTCGATGAATAGCATACTGTAGTTTCGGTCATCACCCTTAATAGTCGTCGTCACCAACGAAATGGCGACATCGTCACCCTTCTTCTTTTTACTAGTTCCGGGAATATTGTCAAGCAATATGGCGCGCCACGTCCCGTTGTTTGCAGGCACCAGATCGGTGATACGAACGAATTCAACTGACATGGCATCGACGGGAAGCGGCTCGGGCTCGCCTTCGACCTCGACATCTTTCGCCCTGATACCGTCTTTTTCCGCCTGTTCATAGGCTGCTGCGAGAACTTCCAGATATTGCTCGACACTTTCATTAAAAGTTGACTCCAGCTTCTTTTCGTCTACGATCCACGCCGCCTTCAGGATTGCGGGACGAAGGGGATCGCGAAGATGGTCGATCTGGCGAAGCGCGAGAGTGCTACGTCGGAGGGCATCGGATTCATGAAACTTAAGAACGCCCTGAACGAAAGGATGTTTCTCCAATTCTTCAGACGGTTTAACAATGCGCACCAACATCGTCGGCAACATCCAAGCTTGAGCGACAAGCACCTGATCGCCGTCAAAATACTTATACGAACCGTCCTCTTCATCACAGATGCCGAGAAAAGCGACGCGCATCGTATCATCCAAAAATGCATATCCGAGATAGCCCGTATCGCTCTCGGGCAACGACTCCATGCCTGTGAGAGTACAAAGCTTTTTATCCGGAGAAATTACAAGGAATTTCTCATCAAGTTGCCAGAATTCGGAAGTTTTAAGCATATGGCGTTTCAGGCGTTTGGCATTCAATTTTTTCATCAGTTCACTCCTCGACAGACAAAGCATAAAAAAGGCGGACACAAATTCGATCCGATAATCAATTTAGTTTTTACAGCCAAAAAGGCACCTGACCCTGTTGCTTTCAAAGAACAGAAATCGATCAGGTTGCCTCAGTCGCTTTTAGAACACTTTTATTATATATGACTTCTTTTCGTCGCGCAGTAAGTAAATGCACGAAAACACACATAAGACTGCGCCATAACGTGTCATCGACCTTTAAACGGTAGCGCTTTCTCTTTATTGACAAAAGCGCGCATCGCGTTTTTCTGATCTTCAGTATCAAAACATTGACTGAAATACTCCGTCTCAATCGCAAGTCCATCGGAAAGCGTGCAGCAAAGTCCTTCATAGATCGCCCGCTTTGCGTTCCGGATAGCGACGGGCGCTTTGCCTGCGATAGTGCTCGCGATCTCCATCGCACGATCGAGAAGCGTCTCGACATCCGTGATCTCGGCGACAATTCCGAGCGCCAACGCTTGCTCGGCGTTGAGGCGTCTGCCCGTGAAAATCAAGTCACAAGCGACCATCGGGCCGACGAGGCGCGAGAGCCGCTGTGTTCCGCCAAAGCCGGGAGTGATGCCGAGACCCGTCTCCGGGAAAGCGAATCGGGCTTTCGCGGAGGCGATGATCAGGTCACATGCGAGAGCCAGTTCAAAACCGCCGCCAAGGGCGAAACCGTTCACGGCAGCGATTGTCGGCATTGGGAACGATGAGAGTTTTTTGATCGTCTCGTGTCCTACGTGTGCGAAGGACGCCGCTTCCTCCCGCGTCAACTCCGCCATCTCGCCGATATCCGCACCGGCGACGAAAGCGCGATCACCGGCTCCCGTGACGACAAGCGCTCTTAAGTCGCGATCTCTCGCAAGTACGTCAAGCGCATCCGCCAGCTCTTTGAGGACTGCCGTGTTCAACGCGTTCAGCCCCTCCGGTCTGTCGATCGTAAGAAGTGCGACGGTTTCTTTCTTTTCAACTTTTACTAACTCCATGTTTTTCTCCTATCCAGAGCCGGTTGACATTGCGGAAATAACTCATTCGCGACTGACACCGCGATCATGCAAGTAATCTAGAAATAAATATATGTATTACCCTTAATTAACTACGCGCGCTCAACGATCGTCGCTACGCCCTGTCCGCCACCGATACAAAGCGACGCGAGACCGCGTTTTGCATCGCGCCTTTTCATCTCGTACAACAAGGTGACGAGAATGCGGGCACCGGAGGCGCCGATCGGGTGTCCGATGGCGATGGCGCCGCCGTTGACGTTGACTTTATCCTGATCGACGTCAAGTTCACGTACAACAGCGACAGCCTGAGCGGCAAATGCCTCGTTGTATTCAAACAGATCGATCTCGTCGAGCGTCAACCCCGTGCGTTCCAGGATCGCTTTCGTCGCATAGTACGGCCCCATACCCATATAGGCGGGATCGAGCCCTACCGATACGCCCGCTCTGATGGTGGCGAGAGGCTCAATGCCGAGTTCGTCGGCCTTGTCGCGACTCATGACGACAAGTGCCGCTGCGCCGTCGTTGATGCCCGACGCGTTGCCGGCAGTCACCGTTCCGTCCTTTTTGAAGGCGGAACGCAGTCTCTCAAACCCTTCGATGGTCGAATCGGGACGCGGATGCTCATCCACATCGAAATCGAACTCGCGCCGCCGTTCTTTGATATGTACGGCGACAATTTCGTCCTTAAAGCGACCGTTCTCGATCGCATCCTTTACTTTCAATTGGCTTGACAAGGCGAATGCATCTTGGTCTTCGCGGGAAATCCCATACTTCTCCGCCACGTTCTCCGCCGTGACACCCATATGATAATCGCCGAAAATATCCCAAAGGCCGTCCTTGAGCATGCTGTCTTCGAGTGAACCGTGCCCCATCCTGTAGCCGAATCGCGCCTTGTCGAGCAAGAACGGTGCGGCCGACATATTTTCCATGCCTCCGGCGATAACGACGTCAGCTTCACCGCTACGGATCAGCGATGCTGCCAAGTTCACTGCCTTCAGACCAGAACCGCAGACATTGTTGATCGTCGTCGCGGGTACGCTAGAAGGCACACCGGCTGCGACAGCGGATTGCCGCGCGACGTTCTGTCCTTGACCGGCAGCCAGTACACAGCCCATCAAGACTTCATCGACCACGTCGCCTTCGATTCCCGCGCGCGCCAAAGCCTCACGCATCACAACCTCACCGAGTTTCACGACAGGTACCGACGCGAGCGTCCCGCCAAAACTACCGACTGCCGTACGGCAGGCACTTACAATCACAACTTCTTTCATTTTCAGTCATCCATTCCCTTACTTCTTGTATTGATAGAATCCTTCACCCGATTTCCTGCCGAGTTTGCCGGCACGCACAAGGCGTCTCAACATGAGACTCGGCCTGTATTTCGGGTCACCCGTCTCGCTGTACAGAACTTCCATAATCGCCAACACGATGTCGACACCGACGAAGTCGGCGAGCTCGAGCGGTCCCATCGGATGATTCGCCCCCAGCTTCATCGCCTGATCGATATCCTCGCGACTTGCAACGCCGCAATCTAACAGCTCGACCGCCTCGTTGATCATCGGAATCAGGATACGGTTGACGATAAACCCCGGACTTTCACGGCAGATGACGGGTTCTTTACCGATCGAGCGAACAAGGTCGAGCGCGACTTCCAGCGTCTCCTCGCTCGTCGCATCGCCGCGGATAATCTCGACGAGTTTCATCACAGGCGCCGGATTGAAGAAATGAATGCCGAGAAACTGCTCCTCGTGTTGAAGACCGCTCGCCATCTCCGTTATGGAGAGCGAAGAGGTGTTGCTGCCGAACAGGCAATCGGGAGCGCAAATGGCGTCGAGCGCTTTGAGAAGTTCGCGTTTGGCGATCATATCCTCGAAAATCGCCTCCAGAACGAGCGTTGCGTCGGATGCATCGTTCAAATCGACGGAGCGCGAGAGGCGCCGGAGTGCCGCATCGACTTCTTCCGCCGTCATCCGCCCTCTCTCTTCCTGTTTTCTCAGTTGTTTTTCGATCATGGCATACCCGCGATCGACGAGCTCCATCGTCCGGTCAAACATGACGACCTCGTAACCGCTGACCGCAAACGTCTGCGCGATCCCTGCTCCCATCGTGCCGCAACCGGCCAAAAACACTTTCATATTCTATCCCTTTCTGTTTCGGTCAAAATGTATCTCGAACACGTCTATCATTACTTTGCTTTGTGTGACGCTAGGTTCTTCTCCCGGATGCCGTCACCCATCAATTGCACAGGGTCTCGGTCGGGCAAATGCTCTAGAACACGAGCTCGGATGCCATCGTCTCCGCTTCGGACGCCTCCAAGAGCGGTAAAAGCGATTCGAAGAAATCCAGAATCTCCGGATTTTGAAGCGCGTCGCGGTTCGTCACTTTGCGCCGATGCAAAATATTCGTCACGGCGCCCTCTACTATTTTACCGTTCAACGTCTTCGGAATGTCTTTTGTCTCCATTATAAGCTTCGGGACGTGACGAGGCGAAGCGTTCAGGCGAAGTTCCGCGCGAATACGCTTAGCGACATCTGCCGTCAAGACCTCACCCTCTTTCATCTGAACGAACAAGATGACTCGCTCGTCGTCTTCATATTGTTGCCCGACAGCCAACGAATCCTGCACCTCATCGACTTTTTGAACTTGCGCATAGATCTCCGATGTGCCGATACGCACGCCGGACGGTTTCAGGATGGAATCGGAACGACCGTAAAAAGTGACGCCACCCGTATCGGAGTGTATTTCAATGTAATCGCCATGACGCCATGCGCCGGGAAACACATCAAAATACGCATCGTGATATTTCTGTCCGTCTGCGTCATCCCAGAAATAGATCGGCATGGACGGGATCGGGAACGTACAGACGAGTTCACCCTGCTCATCGTATATGGTCTCACCCTTGCCGTTGAACGCTTTGACCGGTTCGCCGAGTCCGATGCACTGAAGCTCGTTGCTGTAAACGGGCTCCAAAGGATTGCCGAGACAGAAACACCCGTTGATGTCGGTGCCGCCCGCAATCGAACAGAAATGCAGATCGCGCTTAATCGAGTCATAGACATACTTGAAGCCTGCGTCGGAGAGAGCGGAACCTGTCTGCGAGATGTTGCGAATGTGTGAGAGATCGGCATGGTCTTTCGGCACGAACCCTTCCGCCATGAGCGCATGGATGTAACTTGCCGAAAGCCCGAAGAGCGTCACCTTCTCCTCTTCGAGAATTTTCCAAATCGCCGATGTGTCGGGGTAAGAGGGATTGCCGTCGAACAGGACGAGCGAACACCCTGTCCCGAGCGCGGCGAGCATCCAGTTCCACATCATCCACGAGCACGTCGTGATATATAGCATGCGGTCTTTTTCCGTCACATCGTGGTGCAGCGCGATTTCCTTGAGCTGATTGATGAGGAGTCCCGCCTGTGATTGCACCATGCATTTCGGTTTCCCCGTCGTCCCCGAAGAGAACATCACGACGAGAGGGTGCGAAGCGGGCAGTTGTTCATATACAAACGATTCCGGCGCGTCTGCGGCGAGGTATTCGTTCCAACCGACGCCGTTCGGCACCTCTCGAATTAGGTCGCGGTCGCCGGCATAATGGGCAAAGACGACGCGCTCCACACTGGGAATACCTGCAGCCACTTCGGTGGCGCGTTCCGTCACATCGAAAGGACGACCTTTGTATGTGTAACCGTCCACGGTAAAAAGGATCTTCGGCTCGATTTGTCCAAGTCGGTCGATCGCCGCGGTAGGTCCGATATCCGTGGCGCAGGAACACCAGACGGCTCCGATCGCGGATGCTGCCAACATCGCGATGATTGTCTCCGGCATATTGGGCATATACGCGGCAACGGTATCCCCGGGCGCGATCCCTTCCCCTCGCATGGTCGTGGCGAGACGTTCGATCGCGTCACGGAGTTCTCGCCAAGTGAGTGTTCGGCGCGTGTGGTTTTCACCTCTGAAAATGATGGCGATCTCATCACTTCGCCGGTCGCGGAGCATGTTCTCCGCATAGTTCAGTTTTGCGCCGGGAAACCACTCTGCCCCCGGGAATTTCGACAAGTCGTCGACGACCGCGTCGTAGTGGCACGATGTGATGATGTCGAAGAAAAACCACAGCTCATCCCAGAACAATTCCGGGTTATCGATGCTCCATTGATGAAGTTCGCGATAGCCGGAAAAAGTCAAGCCAAACCGCTCTTCCAACTGCGTCATAAAAGACTTCATTTCCGACGCATTGATGCGAGCCTCACTCGGTCGCCACAATATCTCCCTCACTATTCCTACTCCTTCTCTTTTCTATACACCATCCACGGAAACAAAGTGCTTCTCTATCCGGTGCACTCTACCTTGTTACTCGTTTCGTTCCGGTCATGTAGGCGTTG
>DUOG01000016.1 GCA_012838945.1 Acholeplasmataceae bacterium
CACCGGAAAAAGATAAAGAACTTCTAAAAAGTATTGAAGATAGATTTAAAGGTAACAAAGTATATTCAGCATTATTATGGCTTTTAAGTGGTAGGACCATAACAACAAGAGAGGGTGTTGTGCTAAAACAAGATATTTTATCACTCCCTTACCCCGAAGAGGAGATTGTATTTGACCCAATAGAAGAGATTTTGCTCTCTGATATTTCTACTTACTATTCGGAATTTAGAAAAACAGGGGAGAAAAGTAAAGTCTTGAAACATCCTTCTAGTAAAGATTTAAAAGTTTTTGGTGAACTTTTCTGTAGAATTCTTAATTCAGTGTATGTTGATTTTAAACCACTCAAGCCTATTATTGGTAATGATTTTATAGTATATCCATTCGTATTGGGTGATAAACCTGAAGTAGATATTCCACAGAATATCAATGGTATGGAAGTAAAGCTAAATAGCCTTATTGATAGTAAGCAGGGATACAATCTATGGGTGAAAAGAATTGTGAAGGTTTATCATAAAAATGTGATTTTCTTATATAAACCAAATCAAAAAAGATATTGGCTCCGTTCGATTGCAATTAGGGATGCTGATGACACTTTTTTGGAATTATATAAACAGGGGAAATAATGGATAACACCTTTAGCTATACTTTTGGAAAACTCACCAGCGCACAGGATAATACTATTATCAATAAAATATATAGTTATATTTCAATGGTTTTATCAGGTTTATCAATAGGGAAAGATGAAAATGAAAATGAAATCACTGACAGGTTTTGTAAACAATTGAACATAAACAGACCTTATGAACTACCATTATATTTTCATCATCAAAATTTAGAAGACAGTAAAGATGGCACATCTACTGATTTTGCCGTTTTTGAAACTCGCCCTTATGCAGATATGAGAGCTTCATCTAAATCTTTAGTTAAGTTTGAAGCTAAAAGATTAACTCCTAAGTTAGGTAAAATCAGGGAAAAGGAATATGTAGTAGGTGAGTATAATAATGGAGTATGCATTAAAAATTCCGGTGGAATAGAGCGTTTTAAAAATGGTCGACATGGTAAGGATGTTGAGTATGCAGGAATTATAGGTTATATTCAATACGAGACACCTGATTATTGGATTGAAAAAGTAAATGGGTGGATTGAAGAGCAAATTGTTAAATCGAGTGACAAGGATTTGCTTTGGGAAAAAGAGGATTTGCTGATAGATGAACCTGCTGATGGAAAAGTATCTTGTTATTCATCTATCTCCTGCAGATTGAGTGGTAAAAAAATTAAGTTTAAGCATTTTTGGATTGAGGCTAGGTAATTAAAGAGTATTTAAAATGGGATTCATTTTCTTTTCTCCTTTTGGTTATAAATCTGTAATTGTAAAGTTTTTATGTAATAATTGCCAAAATGAGGTTGATAGTGAGGATATATATATCCCACATCCAAATTTACAAGCAGAAAGAAATAGTGATTCATACAATGAAAATGATGGGTATGCTGTTTGTGACAATTGCAATAAAGAGTATGATATTTATGTGCATGCCGGTTTTTCAGATGGATATGTTGAGGTCTTTGGTGTAGATGATGAGAACATATATATTGAATCATTAGCCGATGAGGATGATATTGAACTTGATAATTATATTAATGAACACTATAATGCTATTGTTAATAGCCAATTTTATATTTATCAATTTGAAAATGAAATCAATAATTTAAAAAAATTGAATGATATAGATTTAAAAAATAGTGAACTTCAGGAAATATTATATAGACAAATATATTCAGGAGCAATAACATGCTTAGAAGATTACTTATCAACAACACTAATACAAAATATTACGGAAGATGATGCTGTCTTTAAAAGGTTTGTTGTGAATTATAAGCCATTTCAAGATATGAAATTTACTTTAAATGAATTATACGATAAGGTAGATACTATCCATAAAACTGTAAAAGAGGAACTTGTCAAGATAGTATATCATAATCTACATATAGTGAGGCCAATTTACGAAACTACTTTAGGAATAAAATTTCCTGATATCGGGGATATGATGAAAGCAATTTCTACTCGACATGATATGGTACATAGAAATGGAAAAGATAAGAAAGGCATAAAAATAACTCTTACAAAAGAGGATGTTTCAAAAGTAATCGACAAGGTTTATAATTTTGCTAATATTGTTGAAAATGAATTGGAAATGTCTCAAAAAGAATTTTAATTTACTAAATACAAAGTGTAAGTAAAAGATAATTTACAAAATATTAGATTGAAATAAATAACAAGAAATAGATAATATATGAAAGCATGTTTCATAGGATTAGGCTATATTGGCCTACCTACAGCAATTGTTGCTGCAGATAATGGTATAGAAGTTATTGGTGTTGATGTTAACCCTCATGTGGTTGAAACAATTAACAAAGGTAAAATACATATAATTGAACCCGGGTTGTCTGAATTGGCTGCAAAGGTTGTAAAAAATGGTTGGCTAAAGGCTCAATCGGTACCCGAAG
>DUOG01000100.1 GCA_012838945.1 Acholeplasmataceae bacterium
ATACCAGCTTCAATGTCTTTTTCAATTCTTTCATTATTAATCATGTATTGGCTAATCAGTTTTTGAGCCATAACATCTAATTCTACTCTTACTTGTGTGTAATTTTCCATTTCGTTGTGTTTTACCCAGTCTTCTGTCGGGTGGTTATATATAGATGATATATAGGGTTGTGTGTAATAGCTACCCAAGAAGCCCAATTAACCAAAGTGGGCAAAGTAGTAACCAATATAAAAATCTTTCTTGTAGACTTACTGCCAAATTTTCTTTACCTATTTTCTTGCAGTCATTTTTCCAAATCAAGTAAAATGGAATAAACAATATAAATTGTAATATTAAGTATATTAGCATCTGTTTCATTTTGTTGTGTTTTACTTCATATGGAGCGGTTTATATAAGTTAAAGACGCTATGTCGGTGTTATATCCTACTTTAAGAAGCAGCATCGCATTTGAATATTTCCTTTTTAGTTCCATCCATAAAATGAATGCGAATATCTGGATTAGTCCATCCATAAGCATTAGCCATAAATTGACAATATTGCTCAATAGTTTCAAAGTAAATTTTACCTAAAAATTCTTTTGAACCATATCTTGTTTGCCAAGTTGGTTCTTCGATTCTTGGAAATTCGCCATAAAGGTTAAACCATCTTTGTTTTGCGTCAGGGTAATGTGAATAAACGCCAACCGAATATCCTTTTTCTTTGTATTTGTCTAAATTAATCTCATCAGCATATTCAGGTGACCATCTATCGCCACAACAAGGGCATGAACCACTTTGGTTTTCAATCATTGGTTCAAATAAAGCAATTGCGTGTTTTTTGTCCCTTGCTTCAATTATTACACGGTGGCAGACATTTTCATCAACATCAAAATGTCCACCTGAGTTATTTTGATTAAACTCATAAAATTTTGTTTGAATTGTTCTTTCCATTTTTGCATTTTTGGGGTAATTACTATTTTGACAGCACATTGGTTTCTAATCCCATTTCAATGATTGTATCTTATATATTTCTATTTTCATTTGTGTTTATCCCGACCTCTGGCGGGTGGTTTTACATAAGGCGTAGACGCTATATCTGTGTTAGGCACCATTTTAAAATGACCCCGCACTATCTTCAAAACCTTGCTGAAAATAGTTGACAAGCATAAAAATATCTTGTTCTGACACATTTACAAAACATGGAATTACAGGGTAGTCATGACCACTATGTCCAGAATTTACAGAAATATAACTTTTAATCACCTGAATCCCACACAAAGTATCTTCATCCCATTCCCAATCATTAAACCTTTCCGCAATAATTAGTAAATAATCTGGGGTATAATTCATTTTTCTCAGACCTGAAGAAACCGCTTCAATAAATTCTCTTTTTGTCATTTTTCATTTTTAAAAAGTTTTACTATTCCGTTTAACTTGTCTCTTCTTTTTACATCGCTTCATTTGCAGTTTTAGACGCCTTATGGCGGGTGGTTATATATAGATGATATATCGGTGTTGGCTGCCATTAAGAATCCACCTCAATCATATTGTCATTCTCGTCTATTTCTTCATTTTCTACTTTGTCGCAGCAGCTTTCGCACCATACTTGGTCGTTCATGTGCCATAATTTACCACCATCTTCAGGAGTTTCTCCACATAAATCGCAAGTGTAAATTGTTTGAATAATCCTGTGTCCCATTGTTTTATAGTTAATGTCCCGCTTTCTGGCGGGTGGTTTACATAAGATATAGTTAATATGTAGGTGTTAGCAATAATTACTTATGAATTTTTTCAGCTTTTGTTTAAAACTTTTACTTGGG
>DUOG01000101.1 GCA_012838945.1 Acholeplasmataceae bacterium
AGCAATCAATGGCACGATAAAATGGTCTTTCCCCCATTTCCTTGCCACAAACAAATCCATCTCGGTAAAATACCTAATATAGCTTTTACTCGCCTTATCATATTTCTTTATTCCAAGCACACAAGCAACTATATATCGTTGTTCTCTATTCAACTCCAACGGCTTACCCGCCCATTGCCCCTCTCGGTGCTTGAATAATCTTGCAAACTTTTGAAACGCTATCGGGTCAGCCTCTTTGTAATATATATTTTTGCGTGAGATAAGCTCCTTGATTTGCCTAACATTGTCCTTAATGTCAAAATTAAAATCCTGTGGTCTATTTTCTACAACCTTTATAAAGTCATTTATCCACTTTAGCATTTTCGCTCACTTCTTTTTTATAAAGTTCGTCCACAGCATATTCTACTACTCCGGACTTTGTCCTTCCTTTCTTGCTTTTACGAATGGCATCAATCTGCTTTATAGTTTCCTCTGGCAGAGAATATGTTACAATTCTACTACTCATTTCCAACTCCTTTTAAAATAATATCGTCAAATATAGAGCATTGCTTATTAAATAAGCCTAATTCTTCTTCTATAAAAAAGTCTTGTTTTGTTTTGCCATTCTTTTTACCCCTTAAAGTATGACAATCATAAACATAATCTGGAACTTCCATAGGTTCTTTTCTTACTTCGTCAAACAACTTCTCAATTTCTTCATCAGAAATAGTTATTTTTTTATCATAAATAAAGTTTGACAAAATATCAGCATCTCTATTATGTCCAACTCTGCAAAGAATAATAACAGCTTTACTAATAAATATTCTACCTTTTAAATCTTTGCCTTTCTTACCTTTATTAATAACCATAAAACTATCATATAATGATTTAATCTCAGTTGTTACCATTGGCAAACAATCTTCAGCAGATATTGTTAGAAGTCGTTTCCAACAATAATTTGCATATTTAGGAAACAACTCCAAAGCCATATATCCAGCAAGTTTTACATCTCCTCTCCTAATAGATTTCTGCAATGCACTTGCTACTTCATAAAAATCATATCCTCTTTGAGTAAACAATCTCATACTATTATACCTCCCATGGTTCTTTTAAATTTTTCAAAGATAAATTATTAAAATAATAACTATCATATAAATTTCTATTAAAATAATCAACCATTGAATTACTTTCATCATGAATAAAAGTTAAATACAAGCTTTTAGCAAAACTGAAAATTTCTTTTGCTTTTTCAGTTAAAATACAATCTGGAACATTGTGAACACTATTACAATATCGATTTGAATAATAATCATATCTATATTCACAACACTTTCTTTTAATTTCTAAATCATCATATATCTTTTCACCCCAAATAGATACAACATCACCATTTTCATTTTTATAATTATGCCAAGTTCTGACATAGAATTCACGCATTAAATTATCAATAGCTGTATTTCTATCAATAAATAAATCTTCTTGAAACATTTCTATATAACATGAGCTAGATTGTCCACCAGAAAAACTTTTTCCTCTTGTTTTAAAATTTACATTATCGTTCTTATATTTCTTTAATAATTCTTTTTTAACTATTTTATTTATTTCACCATAAGACATATAATAGCCTCTTTTAGCATATTCTTTACCTGTCCATTCTCCTCCACCTAAATATCCTTCACCTACTGTTCCGCCCAGCTCTATTAAATCTTCCCTAATTTTTTTAATTTCCATTTTGTAAAATCTCCTTTTTATTTATCTTATATATATTATATCACATCAAAAAGAAGTTGTCTAGCATTTTATTTAGAATTATTTAATATTATTTATTTTTCTGACTAATATTAAAATCAATAACTGATTTTAAGAACTTAGAGTTTTGATAGTTTGCTATTGCTGGTACATCTTTATTTAAACAATGTGAATCCCAGTAAGGTCTATCTTTATATACAAAAGTATGTGACGGATTTACTCTAGGGTCTAACAAAAACAACTCTCTAAGTTCTTCATAAGCAATACCCAAATTCTCTGCAAAATTATAAAACTCATTACAGAATGATACTTTTGTAGCTAACCAAGAGTTTTCCATGTACTTTGTTAATTCTGCTGTTCTGCTGTCAGTAATAACAAACTTATGTCTGCCATCATAGATTTTTTGTAGCATTTGAATAGCCGATCTACAAATCTCTTTTTCTCCACCTAAAATTGTAAAATTAAAATCGAAGTTGTTACAATGTTGTGTGCCACCATAATATTCTGGAGAGAAGATAATTTTCTTACCGGTTTGCTTAATTAAATATTCTGTTGTTGTTGGTAGTACTGTTGACTTAATAATAAACACTGAAGCCCTGTTTTCTTTAATAGCATTATAGACTTCACTTGTGTCACAATCTCCTTTTTCATTGAAAGGTGTATCTACACAAACAAAAGCAAAATCATATACTTTATTTTTATCAAAAGTATTGCAATCAACTTTATACTTATCTCTAATATCTGGGTTTAGTTTTTTTAAATCTCTTTCAAGGTTTTTTCCTACTACTCCATAACCAATAATTAAAACACTTAAATCTTTCATATTTTTACTCTCTTATAATTGAATTTGTTGTTTTCTTTGTACATTTAACTTAATCCTTAACTGTGAATTATGCTCTGATATAATCACATATTTACCCCACTTCTCTTTTAAAGAATTAGTAGAGTCTTTATAGCTATCCTTAGTTCTGAACTCACTATTGCCTCCAACATTACTATCTCTTTTTTGCGAGAATAGAAATCTGTTATCGCACCATAAAATTCTATTAGTTAGCAAGTTCTCAAGGCAGAAGTCAATATCGACTTTAAATTTATCGTTTCGGAACTTCCTACCTTTACCAATAACTCCAATAACTCCTCCAACCCAAGTACATAATGAAAATGGGTTTGTAGCATTATACTTACGAATATCAGTTTGAGTGAATCCAAAACATTTACATCCGGCATCCTTTGCCATTATTGCTGTGTTTACTAAAACTTCAAGGGTTTGCTCTTTATCTAACCTTTTAGATTTCAATCCAGTTAATGAATAACAGCGAGATATGTCGTCATCCATCATAATAACAGTTTCCTCTTTAAAGTTATCTATACACCAGTTCCTAAGCTTTCCTAAGCCTAATACATCATCCGGTGTTGTTATTATAGGATTTCTTACTACAGCCTCATATAAACTTTTTTGACTTTCTGGTACTAGCACTTCTATAAACTCCGGCAATACTTTTGTAGTAGTGATAGATTGTGACCTACCTCTACTCAATATTATTATTTTTATCCCTAAGTCTTTTAACAAGTTCTCCACCTTTTAATACTCTCCCTATTCCAAGCTTTCTAACAGTATATCCAGCATCTACTTTTTCCAGTCCAAACTCTTGTGCCATTCCAACAAAGTCATGCTGATTATCAAAAACAAATACCAAGTAGTCATAATGCTCAAAAGCTTTAAGTTCCATCTTCTTAAGTTTTCGCTCTTGCACATTATCCTTAGCCATTGCTTCGTCTAACATCTTCTGCAATTCAAAACCAAATTTATCCATGTCGATATTTTTAATGTTTTGCATTTCAATAGCCAATAAGTCTTCATCCCATTGTGCTATTTCTCCAGCTTTATTATCTGCCAATCTTAAAGCCTTAACTTGCTCCTCATCTAAATCTTCAGCGATTATAACTGGAGCTTTCTCCCAACCTAATTTTTTTAATGCTTTCAATCTGGTATGACCGGCAATTATAACCATATTCTTATCTACTAGGATAGGATTCTTCATTCCAAACTCTTTAATGCTGTTAGCAACAAATTCTACTGCTTCATCATTAAATCTAGCATTATTCTCATACGGTATCAACTCGTCAATGCTTTTCTCAATAATTTTAATCATCTGTTCTTTCCATTAACTCCTTGAATATATCTAACTCGCTCTTTGCATTCGCACTCTTTAGTCCTGCTCTTGCCCTTGCAATTGGCGACAATCCTAACTGGTCAAAAAGTTTGATACATAAGTTTGCGTTGTTCAATCTCTTCTTCAAGTTTGGATTAGGCTTTGCCGTTGTTTTAGGCTTGCCGTCTTTGTCATATCCCAAAGCTACAATTGTATATGCCCTAGGGTCTTTCTTTAATTCTGCGTCTGCTTCGTCAGTTGCTACCTTTGCCCTGCAATACAATTCCATTAAATGCACATCGGCATCACTAACCCGACAATTGACAGTTTCTCTAAAAATACCAACAAGCCAATCCCAAACAACACGCTCTTTGTCCGTCAAGGTTTCCGGCGGTATGAAATTCTGGCTCTCA
>DUOG01000102.1 GCA_012838945.1 Acholeplasmataceae bacterium
CAAATTTTTCAGTAACTAAGAGACCAAAGATTCTCGATTTGCCTAATGCATTTTATCAAGAATAAGCTAAAAGACGCGAAAATCGCGTCTTTTTAGGTATTTTTAGGCAATTTTTGATTGCAAAAGTGCTATTGTTTTATTGCCATAAATGTGGTATAATATATAAGATATTTAAATTTATTTATATAATTTAAGAAGATAGGAGTTGAGAATTATTAAAATGATTAAAAATTCTATATTTTATAATCAATTATTTTTTTATAAAATGAAAGTCTCTTTGAAATATTATTATAACTCAACCTTAGGGGTAGGGAGTTAATATGAAGAATATTTTAAAGGAAGTATTTATTGGAATGATACCAATATTAATATTGGTTACTATTCTTCAGTTTACCATAGTTCATTTACCAATGGAAATGTATCTACGGTTTCTTATTAATACGGTTTTTGTTTGCTTTGGTATTTCCCTCTTTTTATTTGGGGTTAATATAGTCTTTGTTCCGGTTGGAAACGATTTAGGATCAAAGCTTGTAGAAACCGGCAAAATAGCAGTTATTTTAATTTTTGGATTTGTGGTTGGTTTTTCGGTAACTTTACCTGAACCAGCAGTCCAAACAGTAGTTGGATTAGTACGTCAAATAAATCCAGCCTTGTCAGATTCTGTTATTTTGATTATAACCGCTTTAGGGGTTGGAATTGCAATTGCCTTAGCTTTCTTGACTTTCTTTTTAAGACTAAAATATAAATATGTTGTGACTGTTGGCTTTGGATTATTAATAATTCTAATGATTTTGGCACCTGCTGAGTTTCGTAGTATGGCTCTTGACGTTGGAGCATTGACAACAGGTTCATTGACAGTTCCATTTTTTATGGCTATTGGGGTGGGTATTTCAGCTATTACATCAAAGAGTTCTGACAATCAAGCCAGCTTTGGTATTCTCGCTATTACTAGTTTAGGACCGATTCTAGCTATTTTAATACTAGGAATCGTGTCATCATGGTTTTAGGAGGTAATAGTAATGTTTGATTTTATTAAAAGTTTATTTGTCGGAATGGATCAAGTTATTATCGATGTATTAACCGCCCTTTCACCTATTTTGTTACTTTTTGTGTTAGCACATTTTATTTTCTTAAAATATAAAAAGAAAAGAATTATAACCATTATTAAAGGATTGGTTATTACCGTTTTAGGATTAATCATTTTCCTTCAAGGCGTACAAAACGGATTTACTCCGGTTGCTGAAGAAATGGGAAAAATATTGGTTGGAAAAACAAGCATATGGGTAATTCCAATCATTGGTTTCCTTTTTGGTATTTCGATTACTTTGGCTGATCCAGCAATTTACGTCTTAGTACAAGAAACTGATAAAGCCAGTGGTGGTGCCATCAAACGTAAAATGATGTTTATCACTTTATGTTTAGGTGTAGGTATGGCAATGATGCTTACCGTCTTAAGATTAATATTTGATATTAATATCTTATGGATTATTGTTCCTGGATATATTGTTGCAATAACTCTTTCATTCTTTGTTGAATCAGACTTCTCGTCACTTGCTTTTGACTCTGGTAGTGTGGTAACGGGAACTATGATTGCTTCTTTTATCTTACCTTTAATCATCGGTATTGCAAGTGGCTTGGGACGCGACCCACAAAAAGATGCCTTTGGTGTTGTTGGTACCGTAGCCTTAACTCCTATTTTGATAATGCTTATCTTGGGAGTTCTTGTTCGTAAAAGAAATAAAGAATAAAATGTTAGAATTTCTAAATTTGTTTTAGAAATTCTTTTTTTATCGGGTATTATTATATTATAATCTATGCGTTTTTTAATCAATAACATAGTATACATAGAGGAGGAATAAATATGAATTGTTTTAATCATTCTCCCAAAGAATTCGGTTTTAAAAGACAGCATGATGATTGTGATTTTAAACATTTCGATAAAGCTATCCTAGGACTATCATTTTTAGGTGGGCTTTTAATCGGAGCACTATTTGGCCGAAGATCATGTTGCTATCCAAGTTGTTCAACTTTCACGCCTTACAGTTACTCTTATCCAATGTACTATTAGAATTGATAACCATCAGTAGAGTAAGGTAATACTTACTCAATGATGGTTTTATTTTTTGAATACTATCTTTTATTTGACAAAAAATAATAATAAATATATAATATATAAAAAAGCGAATATTAATCTGATGAAGAGGAATAGTAAAAAGTAGATACTTTAATAGAGACTTAGTGGCTGGTGGAAACTAAGAAGTGAACTTTTGAATCTACCTTGGAGGATGAAATTAATAATTTCCGTTTGATTGGCGTTAGCAATTTAAAGTGAGACTTTTAGTCTAACTAGGGTGGCACCGCGGGTAGATCTCGTCCCTAATATTTTTTGGGTGCTTTTTTATTTTAAGGAGGATGTATATGATTGATATTAAATTAATAAGAACTAACCCTGATCTAGTCAAAGAAAACATTAAGAAGAAATTTCAAGATGAAAAATTACCATTAGTTGATGAAGTTTTAGAACTAGATGAAAAGTTTCGCAAAATTAAATTAGAAAGCGATAATTTAAGAAGCCAAAGAAATACTTTATCTAGTCAAATTGGCCAATTGATGCGAGAAAAGAAGGTTGAAGAAGCCAATAAGATAAAAGAACAAGTTGTTGAAATCAATAATAAGATTGCTGAAAATGATGTAGTAAGTGATCAACTAGCTAATCGCATCAAAGAGATTATGTTTACCATTCCTAATATTATTGATGATACAGTTCCAATTGGAAAAGATGATAGCGAAAACGTTGAAATAAGAAGATATCTTACTCCCAAAACCCCAGATTTTGAAGTTCCTTATCATATTGATATAATTGAAAGAATTGGTGGAATTGATTTAGATGGTGCTCGTAAAGTATCAGGTAGTGGTTTCTACTATCTAGAAGGAGACTTTGCCCGACTACATTCTGCTGTAACATCATATGCTCGTGATTTCATGATTGATAAGGGATTCACATACTGTGTTCCACCATTTATGGTTAGAAGTGAAGTTGTCAATGGAGTTATGAGTTTTAAAGAAATGGATGACATGATGTACAAAATTGAAGGAGAAGACTTATATCTCATTGGTACTAGTGAACATTCAATGATTGGTAAATTTATTGATACAATCTTAGAAAAAGATAATCTACCTTATAAATATACTAGTTATTCTCCATGCTTTAGAAAGGAAAAGGGAGCTCACGGTATAGAGGAAAGAGGAATCTATCGTATTCACCAATTTGAAAAACAAGAAATGATTATTGTTTGTGAACCGGAAGATTCAAAAGAGTGGTTTGAAAAACTATATCAATATACCGTTGAATTCTTTACTAGTCTAGAAATTCCAGTACGTACCCTAGAATGTTGTAGTGGTGATTTGGCTGATTTAAAAGTTAAGAGTATTGATGTTGAAGCTTGGAGTCCACGCCAACAAAAATATTTTGAAGTTGGAAGTTGTTCCAACCTCGGGGATGCTCAAGCCCGTCGTTTAGGAATTAGAATTAGAGGCGAAAATGGTAACTATTATGCTCATACGTTAAACAATACAGTTGTTGCGCCGCCTAGAATGTTAATTGCCTTTGTAGAAAATCATTTAAATGAAGATGGCAGCATTAATATTCCAAAAATTTTAAGACCTTATATGGGAGGTAAAGCAATTATTTCAGTTAAAGAAAAATAACAATTGATTTCTAGAACTTTGTTTAATATAATAATAGTAGGAGAGTAAAAATTAAGAGTAGGAGGATACCAATGAAAAAATTTGTGTTTTTAATAATTTTGTCATTATTATTATTTGGTTTGTTAGGTTGTTCCTCAGGAAATAGTCCTGGAGGATATCATCGTCCACCAGATTCAAAATATGATGGTGGTGCAAATGGTGATGGAGGTAATCAAGGAGAATATCCAAAACCACAAGCCGGGCAGCTAACAGCTAGTGAATGGAGCGATATACACAACTATGATTTTTATCTATCACTATTTCAGAGTACTCAAGAATCAGAAAAAGGGATTTTTACCCCTTACTATCAAAAAGGATATTTTGATACTCTTAATATGGTGACAGTATTAGTTAAAAGTGGTGATCAAGTCTTAAGCGGAGCCAAGGTCACTCTTCAATATGGTTTGAATACTCCTATGTATTCAGCGATAACTAATCTTTTTGGCTATGCTTATCTCTTCCCAAAATCAGGACAAATAAATGCAATTTCAAGCATTAAAGTTACTTATGATGATGAAACAGTAACCATACCTTATGAATATTCAAAAGAAAATAATAGAATTGAAATTGACCTTGAAGCAGAGGATAATCATCAAGACGTATTAGAATTGATGTTTGTAATTGATACCACTGGTTCAATGGGGGATGAAATTAATTACCTAAAATCGGAAATTGATTATGTTATTAGTGAAGTTCAAAAAGATAATCCGAATTCTACAATCAGATTAGCATTACTATTCTATCGTGACTTTGGCGATGAATATGTAACTAGGTACTTTGATTTTACTACTAATATTACTGAACAAAAGGCTAATTTATCAGCTCAAAGTGCTGCTGGTGGTGGTGACTTTGAAGAAGCTGTTGATGTGGCTTTAGATGAAGCTGTTGCTAAGGGCTGGAGTACAGAAAATACTACTAAGTTATTATTCCATGTTCTTGATGCTCGACCACACTATAACGATGGGGTTATGACCCGCTATTATAATGCTGTTTTTGAAGCCAGTAAAAAAGGAATACGCATCATTCCAGTAGCTTCAAGTGGAATTGATAAATATACTGAATATTTACTGCGAAATGAAGCAATGATGACTGGTGGTACTTATGTCTTTTTAACTGATCATTCTGGAATTGGTGGGGACCATCTTGAAGCAACTGTTGGTGAAACTATTGTTGAATATTTAAATCTATTAATGATTAGAATAATTAATGAATATCATACTGGAGTTGTTGGTGAAAAAATACCATATCATCAACAATAATATGAAAGTGAGGTTAGACCTTAGTGTCTAACCTTTTTAGTTATTGTTTTAACTTATAATATTTACATTAATTAATAAATGTTATATAATAAGATTAGAAGGATATAAGAAAGGAAATGGATGATATGATTATTTTTGCTATTTTTATCCCCGCAATTATGATTTTAATTGGGGGTATTTGGAAATCAAATCCTCCAAAAGACATTAATTCACTTTACGGCTATCGAACTAGGATGTCAATGCTCAATAAAGATACTTGGGATTTCGCTCATCGGCTGATAAGTAAGATATGGTTAGTTGTTGGTTTTTTAATGTTCATTTTTACCATTATTGCTTACATTTTAATTGAGGATAAAGCAGAAGCCGTTATAATAATTTCTTTGGTTCAAATATTAATAATGCTTTTAACAATTATTCCAGTTGAAATTGAATTAAAAAAGAAATTTGATAAAAAAGGTAATCTAAAATAATCAAAAATAGAAATCAGATACTTGTTTAAAATAAATCATAAAGTACTCCAATTAGGTCAATAATAACTATATAATAAAATTGGTTTTTAGGAGGAAAAAAATATGTTAACAGGTATCTGGTTGATTGTAGCTTTAGTAGTTGCGATTGCTTTGATGATTTTTATGATCTCAAAACTAAATATTCATCCGTTTTTGTCAATGCTTACTGTCTCGATTCTTTTAGCCTTATTTGTCTTACCAATACAAGATGTTGCGGGTACGATAAATGCTGGTTTTGGTGGGACAATGCAAAGCATTGGTATCATTATCATTTTAGGAGCGCTTATTGGTTTCATTGTTGAAAAAACCGGTGCGGCCATTAAGATAGCTGATGTAGTGTTAAAAATAGTTGGTAAGCGTAATCCGGAACTTGCGATGTTAATTATGGGATGGATCGTTTCAATTCCAGTGTTTTGTGATAGTGGTTTTGTTGTTTTAAATCCAATTAGAAAATCACTAAGAGCACGAACCAAAAAGTCATCAGTTGCTATGACAATATGTTTATC
>DUOG01000103.1 GCA_012838945.1 Acholeplasmataceae bacterium
CAAACCCATTTTTAAACATGGGTTCTTACCTAGATAAAATAGCTTAACTAAACTACATTACTAAATAGCTATTAACTTAATACTTAATCAAGTATTAATTTTGTTGCACTTCATATTACAAACAAGTTTTCCTCTTTTCCACATGTTGATAACTTTTTGATAATTTGTGGATAAGTCCATTGTGGAAAGTGTTGATAAATTGTGGAAAACTTTGTGGAAAAAAATCTTTTTTTGTTATTAGTTTAATTTTTAGATAAAATATGTTATTATTTAATAGCAACAGAGGTGGTATTATGAATCAAGGACAAGAATTGTGGTTACAAGTCCGCGAAATGTTACAAGAGAGTATCGGGGCGCAAGAATTTGCTGAGTCCTTCGAAAACATCAAAGAAATATATAAAGTACAAAATGGCTACATTTTTTTAGAAGTACCAACCGTTTTGGTTAAATTTAGGGTTGACAAGTTCTATTTATCGAAAATGAACGAGTTTTTAGCATCCATTACCTCTGAGAAAATGAAATTCAAGATAATTACGGAAGAAGAAGCCCAAAAAGAGCGGCAAGAGAGTGAAAAGGTAAAATTAGCTTCAGTAGATGAAAATGAAAGAAAATTAAGTAGACGAGCTCTTCGTCCTGAATATACTTTTGATAATTTTGTCACTGGTGAATCTAATCGTTATGCCTTTCTCACCGCAACCAAAGTTGCTGAAAGTCCGCACGTGACCGTAAACCCTCTTTATATCTTTGGGGATGTAGGTTTAGGTAAAACACATCTCATGACTGCTGTGGGTCACTTTATTTTAGATAATAATATAAATGCTAATGTTATTTATACGACTGCTCAACAGTTTGCTGAAGACTATTTTATCGCAACCTCAAAACGGCAGACAGAAGCATTAACTAGTTTTTATCGCTACTATCGGGAAGCTGATGTCTTACTAGTCGATGATATTCAGTTCCTAGCCGGTAAAACAGCAACTCAAGAGGAATTCTTTAAAGTTTTCGAGTATTTATATGAAAATAATAAGCAAATCGTCTTAACATCAGATCGTCCAGCATCGGATTTAGAAAATATCATGGCTCGTTTAAAGTCTCGTTTCAGCTGGGGTATCCCGGTAGATATTAAAAGACCAGACTTTAATCACCGAAAATCTATATTAAGGTCAAAATGTGCCTTTTTAGTTTCTGATCCAAGTACCATTAGCGATAATGTAATAGAGTATATTGCTGAGAACTTCGATCAAAACATTAGGGAACTAGAGGGCGCCCTTCGTCGTTTTATTTCCTATTGTGTTTCTTTAAATATTAAATTTACCTTAGAAAATGCAAAAAGTTCTTTAAATTCTATCCTACCAAAGAATAAAGTTGATACTGAGCAAGATACTTTTGATGAATTTATCAATGAAATTAAAAAGATTGTCGCAAAATACTTTAGTATATCTGTAACATTATTGGCATCAAGCAGCCGAAAGCAAGATGTTGCCTATGCGCGTCAACTAGCTATTTATCTAATTAGAAACAAAACCGATCTTCCACTTAAGAAGATTGGCGAGTTCTTTAATAATCGCGATCATGCAACCATCGCTCATTCCATCGATAAAATCGAAAAATTGATGAATGTCGATAACAATGTAAAAAAAGACATCGAAATACTGTTAAACCAAGTAAACAAACTTGAAAAAAGCGCTTAATTGCGTTTTTTTTGTTAATTTTATATTCATATTTACAGTATTTTTTCCTATTTTATGGTATAATATAATAAGAATAGGAGAAAGTTTTCCACTTTTCCACATCTACTAATAATAATAACTTATTTACTTAAATAATAATATAACGCAAAAGCAAACTTGGAGGTTAATATGAAGTTTTCAATCAATCGTGATTTGCTCTTTACCGAATTAAATCATGCATCTAAAGGTTTATCTACTAAAACACCAATGCCTATTTTAACGGGAATTAAATTAGTAGCATCTAAATCAGGTTTAAAGATAATTACATCTAATATGGATATTTCTATCCAAATTGAAATCCCAATTTCTGATCAACTGATTATTGAAGAAACTGGAGATTGTGTTGTACCTGGAAAATACTTCGTTGACATTATTCGCAAAATAGATGCTAAAATGGTTGATTTTAGTATATTTGAAGAGAATACTATTAAGATTTTAGCTGATCGATCAAACTTTACTTTGATCGCGATGGATAAAAATAATTTCCCTAATTTCCAATTCGTTGGAACACCAAATCCTATTATCTTAACAAGTCAAAAATTAAAGCAAATTATAAAGCAAACTTCTTTTGCTGCGGGGATATCAGAAACAAGAATTATTTTAACCGGGGTATGTTTAGAAATTAACGAAAATTCACTAAAAGCTGTTGCTACTGATAGTTATCGATTAGCTCGCAAAGAACTAACCATGGAACATGAAGCACAAAGTAATCAAGTTGTTATTCCAAGCAGATCTTTAGATGAATTAAATAAGATCATCGATGACACTAGTGAAAATATTGAAGTTCATCTATTAACAAATAAAGTTTTATTTAAATATAAGAATATTTATTTCCTTACACGCTTAATTGAAGGATCGTTCCCGGACACTTCTAGTTTAATTCCAAGTGAATTCTTATTAGAAATGGTATTTAATAAAAACGATCTCCTAGCTACTATTGATCGGGTTTCTCTATTTGCGACCATGGACACAACCAACATCATCAAATTGAGTCTAAACCCAAACCAAACTATTGAATTATCCTCTACCTCTACTGAAATAGGTAAAGCTGTTGAAGAAATAATCCCTCTTAGCTGTACTGAGATCAAACAATTCCAAATTGCCTTTAGTTCAAAATACTTCTATGATGCATTGAAGGCTTTTGAATCAGACAAAATAAAAGTTCAGTTTACTGGAGAGATTAAACCGTTTATTATCACTGGAGATAAGGATCCTGAACTAACTCAACTGATCTTACCAGTCCGAGTTTCCTAAAAATTAAAGAAAGATAAAAAAACCACCTTTTGGTGGTATTTTTTATAGACCTAAAGATGAAAAGACAGATGTTAGTTCTTTTTTAATTGCATCACGATTTTTCTGATGAAAAGCTGATGGCATTTGGTAATCATCAAAGACACTAACACCTTCGCTTTGAAGATTTTTAACAACTGACTTGTCACTAATCGGTGGAGTCAAAATTGCATTTGGTGTATAAATTTTAACTTGTTCTTTTAGCTTTTTTAATGCCTCATTTGGAGCTATTTTAATAGGGTGATAACCAGTCGGAATTACGTGGCTAATGTTGTTAATTTCAAGCTCAACATCAACAAAATATTGAATTGTATTGATGTAACCATCTAAACCAAGTGTATCAAGCCCCACTACAACCATTATTTTATCACTTAGATCGAGTAGTATTTCAGTTAGTCGGCTACTGGAAGGCGGGAAATCGATGAGAACATAATCAAATCGGTCCTTAAAATCATCAATTATGGCTCGTAAACGACGTTCTTGAGCTCTTTCAAGTGTTAAAGTCAACGATAACCTGTCTGTATTTAAGGTTTTAATTAAATACATATTTATTCTTGCCTCACAAACGATGTCTTTTGGGTCAACTTGGCCCGTAAATAGGTATTCGAAGTAGTTATCATTGCGTTCGTAGATAAATTTCTCGACTCCAAAGATTTTAAAGATACTATTTTGATCATCAGCACTTAAGACTAACACAGTATTTCCTTGATTAGCCAAGTAGTGAGCGAGGTAGCCTATTAAAGTAGTTTTACCCACGCCGCCCTTTTTGCAGTAAGTCGAAATAATAGGCATCTTACATCATCCCTTCTCTCGTTAATTTTTCAATGCATGCTTCTTCAATAAATTGTGAGAACATGATTCCTTTCATAGCACAAGCTATTTTAATCTTTTTTCGTAATTCTTGATTCATTGTTGAGGTGTACTTTTCACGAACTTCAACGTTTGTAACAGGTGTTTGAACGATTTTTTGCGGTTGACGAGTAGTAGGACGCTGTTCAAAGTCACTAGTAGGGGTAACGTAAGTAGGTTCCTGCACTTTTGGGGTTGTTTCTCGAGTGTCAAAGGGATTAGGTCGACGTTTTATCTGATTCATATTGGTACCTCCTTTATATTCTGATGTAATTATAGCACACCAAAAAAAGGAATGCAAGCAAAATATAACATATTTACATTATTACATATAAACTTATATACATAAATATTTAACAAAAATAGGGGTTAAAGCTAGTGATCCCAAATTTATTAGTATTTCCCTTAAATCTTAATTTTATTCATCATGATTTGAAATTATGCATAATGAGTTGTTACAAACACTCAACAATCAAAAAATTGGCTTAAAATTTGGCCAACATTGAATTTTTGCTTTCAAGACGAGAAATAATCGCAAAAGGCACTTTTAAATTGAATTTGCGCTGATTTCCAAAATGGTACTCGGACCACTTGAAATAACCCAGAATTTTGCAATCAAACCAGTTAATTTTTATGTATAGGAATAAATACCTAAAGATGTAAATAAATAACACATAATAAAAACATGGTTTATTCAAGCCAAATCTGATCACGGAATAACCAGTGAAGAGTAATATTTTTGACTCAATAAGCATATAATTAGTTCTAAGTTAGAAGTATTTTTATTAAAAAGGTTTTAATTTCAAAGCAAAAAGACTGAAAAACATCAATTTTAGTTTTAATTTAAAGATAAAAATCGATAAAACTCTGGTATTTTCTTTTAAGTTAAAAGTTTTTCTTTGCTATTATCGCTACATAGAGAACATTATAGTTTTAAAATAAAAGTAATTTTGTAGTTATTTAAACTATGTTGATGAATATGCAAGATTCACTTTTGTTGATTATACGAGAGGTTGCTGTGAATCACCAAGAATAAGCTATGTAACAAAGAACAAGAAACTTACACAGATGCATGTAACCACTCAAGATAGATCAAACGGCAGACTAATAGAAGTTATCCGGACCGGTTAACCGATAAAAAAGTATAACGAACGACCAGCCAAATTATCAATCAATATTGTATTTAAATACATAATTACATAAAGATGTATTAATGCAATACGCTTAATTTCGATATTTAAATAAGTAAATACTTATAACAATACTATTTTATTTATTCTTTTAGGTATATAAGTAAAAATTTAATTAAGGTTATATGTTTATAGGTAATAATTAAATACTTTAATATTAAAAATATCAAGATTTTTGACAAAAATTAATAATTTTGTGTGTTCATGTAGATCTAGAAATATTAAAAATAGCTATTTATCCCCCTATATCCATAAATCCCTATATATAATAAGGACAGTACATAAATACATACATTTTTACTTGTTTTTTTGGTTATTTAGTATTTTGTCAGTTTTTTAATAGGAAATAATCGCTTAAATAAGATAATTAAAAATAGAGACAATTTTTAATGTTGGTTGACAATTATTGTCTAATAAAAAGTACTTAAAAAACTTAATGTATTTACTAGCAAATTTTACAAAAATATGGTATAATAAAGTAGTATTAAGTGAGGCGAGGAAGATGAAAGAAATTAAAATCGAAACCGAGTATATTACCTTGGGACAACTATTAAAATTTGCAAGGATTATTACTGATGGGAGCGAAGCAAAGTACTTTCTCTCCTCAAATAAGGTTTTCGTAAATGGTGAACTAGAAAATAGACGCGGAAGAAAAATTTATCCCGGAATGAGTATCGAAATAGGTAATAAGAAGTATCTAGTCAGTAAAGATGATAATTAACGATATTTATCTACTAAATTTTAGGAAATATCAGAAATTACACTTGTCCTTTGCTCCTCAGATCAATATTCTTTGTGGTCCTAACGCTAGTGGGAAGACAACCATCCTAGAAGCCATCTACATGTTAAGTATGGCAAAATCAGGGCGGACGAGTAATGATGCTGACATGATTAAAACTGGGGAGGAATTGTTTTATATCAAAGGATCATTTAAAGTTAATGGTTACAATGAGATACTTAGTATTGCTTATGATAAAAAGGGGAAACAAGTTAAAAGGAACGAAAATCTCTATAAAAGTTTAAGTGAGTTTGTGGGAATTGTAAATGTCGTTATGTTTACTCCACGAGACTTCCTACTATTTGATAAAGGTCCCAGTGAAAGAAGGAATTTTATTGACATCATTATTTGTCAAGTTTCAAAAAATTACATGCGAGATCTTTATCTTTATCGAAAGATTCTAAAAGAAAGAAACCTATTATTAAAAGAATTAATTCACAATAAAAACAATAAAAATTTAACGTTGTTAGAGGTATTAACTACTCAACTAGCAAATCATGGAGACCAAATAATTCAATATCGAAAGCGATTTATTAATAAAATTAGTAAACTTGCTGGAATCAAATATCAAACTTTAACAGATGAAAAGAACAAGTTAGAACTTGTTTATAACACATCAACAAATGGTGGGTTATTATTAAAACAATTAAATGATGGATATGAGCTAGATTTAGCTAAAGGATCAACAAAAACAGGTCCCCATCTTGATGATATAAACTTTATCTTAAATGGCCAAAATGCTCTTGATTTTGGCTCGCAAGGAGAAAAACGAACAATTATACTAAGCATTAAATTAGCGCTTCTTGAATTAATGCATGAAATAAAAAAAGAGTATCCAATTCTATTATTAGATGATGTTTTTAGCGAATTAGACAATCAACGACAAAATGCTTTAGTAACGGCGTTAAAAACTGATATTCAAACAATTATTACAACGACTTCTCTTGCGGGATTGAATCAAAAATTATTAACAAATGCAAAGATAATCGAAACGGAAAAAATAGGAGTTGATTTCTAATGAATAACAATTTATATGATTCTAGTAGTATTCAGGTTCTTGAAGGTTTAGAAGCTGTTCGCAAAAGACCTGGGATGTACATAGGTTCCACTGGGTTTAGAGGCCTTCATCACTTGGTTGAAGAAATTGTTGACAACTCCATTGATGAAGCATTGGCTGGGTATTGTACTGAGATAACTGTTGAGCTTTTTGGGGAAAACTCGGTGAAAATTGTGGATAACGGTCGAGGAATGCCGGTTGACATCCACCCGAAAACCAAAGTTTCTGCAACAGAGACCATTTTTACGGTATTACATGCCGGTGGTAAGTTCGATAGTAAGGCATATAAAGTCTCTGGGGGACTACATGGGGTCGGTGCCTCAGTTGTTAATGCCCTAAGTGAGTGGATTGAAGTTTATGTCTATCGTGATGGCAATATTTATTATCAAAAGTTTAACAGAGGCGTTAGAGAAGACCAACTAAAGATAATTGGCACTACTGATAGAACAGGAACAACGGTTATTTTTAAGCCTGATAGTCTGATCTTTAAAGAGTCAACTAACTTTGATTATGAATGGTTACGCCAAAGATTACAACAATTAGCCTTTTTAAATAAAGGTTTAACCATAAATGTAAGTGATACTCGGACTTCAAACGTAAAATCTGTTAGTTATTGTTATGAAGGTGGTATTGCTGAGTATGTTAGATTCTTAAATACAAAGAAAACCGTTCTTCATAAAGATATTATTTACTTTGAAGAGGTTGTCGAAGATACTGTAGTTGAAGTTGCCCTTCAATATACGGATGATTATACAAGCAATCTTTATTCTTTTGTCAATAACATTCATACTCATGAAGGGGGAACCCATGAAGAAGGTTTCCGTAATAGTTTGACAAGAATATTAAATAACTATGGTAAAAACGCAAATATTTTCAAAAAAGATGAGAGTTTAAGTGGTGATGATGTACGAGAAGGTCTAACCGCAATCATTTCTTGTAAACTTGGAGACCCTCAATTTGAAGGTCAAACAAAAACCAAACTAGGAAATGTGGAAATGCGTAAGATCACATCCCAAGTTATGACTAATTCCTTTGAAAACTACTTGTTAGAAAATCCATCGGTGGCTAAAGCAATTATAGAAAAGGCCTTATTAGCTCTTAGAGCTAGGATTGCTGCAAAAAAGGCAAGAGAAGCGACAAGACGTAAAAGCCCACTTGATGCTTTAGGATTTGCTTCAAAATTAGCTGATTGTAGATCAAAAGATCCAGCCAAGAGCGAATTGTACATCGTGGAAGGTGACTCAGCCGGTGGTTCAGCAAAACAAGGTAGGGAAAGTGAATTCCAAGCTATCTTGCCGCTACGTGGTAAAGTTCTTAATGTGGAAAAGGCAAGATTAGATAAAGCATTAAGTAATAAAGAGATAATTTCCATAATTCAAGCAATTGGAACTGGTATTGATGATGACTTCGATATCAAAAATGCTCGTTATCAAAAGATAATAATCATGACGGACGCCGACGTTGACGGCGCTCATATTAGAACGCTGTTGTTAACATTCTTTTACCGTTATATGAAACCATTAATCGAAAATGGTTATATTTATATTGCGCAACCTCCTCTTTATAAGATTTCGCAAAACAAACGTGTTGAATACGTTTATAGTGATGAGGAATTAGAACAAATATTAGAGACATTCTCCAAACATTCCCGACCTACTATCCAACGATATAAAGGGTTGGGGGAAATGAATCCTGATCAATTATGGGAAACGACCATGGATCCTGAAACAAGAACACTTTTAAGAGTAAATCTTGAAGATAGTATTGAAGCGGATCGGGTATTTAGTACTTTAATGGGTGATGATGTCGAACCTCGTCGAGAATTTATTGAGGAAAATGCTGTTTATGTTAAGAATTTGGATATTTAGAAGTGAGGTGAAATAATGGATCGTAGAGATGAAGATTATAACATTGATGAATATCTAGAAGATGAAATAGAAGATTTAGACGAAGAAAATTACGAAGATGACGAAGAAGAGATTATTGAAGAAGCAGAAGAGGATCTAAACGACCTATTAGATGACCACTTTGACGATGATGATAGCTCGGATATCCATTATCACCACGGTAATATTAAAGATGTTAACTTAACCGGCGAGATGAAAACATCATTCCTGGACTATGCGATGAGTGTTATTGCTTCGAGAGCATTACCAGATGTGCGTGACGGATTAAAACCGGTTCACCGCCGGATCCTTTATGCAATGGGCGAATTAAATTTATATAATGATCGTGCCTATAAGAAATCGGCTCGTATTGTCGGGGACGTCATCGGTAAGTATCACCCCCATGGTGATTCTGCAGTGTATGATGCCTTGGTAAGAATGGCTCAGGACTTTAGTTTCCGCTATCCATTAGTGGATGGGCATGGAAACTTTGGGTCAATTGATGGTGATAGTGCCGCAGCAATGCGTTATACCGAAGCCAGAATGTCAAAAATTGCGGGGGAAATGTTAAGGGATCTCAACAAGAATACCGTAAATTTCATAAATAACTATGACGGAAGTGAAAGAGAACCTGAAGTTTTACCTTCTAGATTCCCAAATTTACTTGTAAATGGTACTTCAGGGATTGCGGTTGGGATGGCAACAAACATTCCTCCTCACAATCTATCAGAAGTTATTGATGGTGTTTTGGCATTAATTGAAAAGCCGGATATTCCGGTAGAACGGTTAATCGAATACATTCCAGCTCCTGATTTTCCAACAGGAGGGATTGTAAGTAACCTAGGTCAAGTAAAGAAAGCTTATTTAACTGGTTCAGGTTCAGTAACAATTCGGGCAAAAACCCAAATTGTTAAAATGAAAAACCGGGAAGCTATTATCATTACGGAAATTCCATATCAAGTAAACAAAACCCGTTTAATTGAACGAATTGCAGATATTGCTAAGAAGAAGATTATTGATGGTATTATCGACTTAAGAGATGAATCTAACCGAAAAGGGATTAGAATCGTCATGGAATTACGTCGTGATGCTAATGCTGAAGTAATTCTAAACAATTTATTTAAATATACCCAATTACAAACAAGTTTTGGAATTAACTTATTAGCCCTTGATCGTGGACAACCAAAGGTGATGAACCTAAAGGAAATATTGTCCCGATATATTGAACATCAAATAGAAGTAATAACTAGAAGAACTCAATTTGATTTAGACAAGGCAAAAAATCGACTTCATATAGTTGAAGGGTTATTAATTGCTCTGGCTAATATAGATGAAGTAATAGCTGTTATCAAATCTTCTCAAACAAATAATGATGCAGTAGAAACGTTAATATCAAGATTCTTGCTAACTGAAATTCAAGCAAAAGCTATTCTTGACATGAAATTAGCTCGTTTAACTGGTCTTGAAGTTGAAAAGTTAGCTGATGAACAAAAAGAATTATCACAACTAGTTCAAACTCTTGAAGCAATTCTTGCTGATGAGAACAAGAAAATGGATATTCTAGCTAACGAATTGACCGAAATTCAAACCAAGTATGGTAGTGATCGTCAAAGTGTTCTAGATATTAGTGGAGATTGTGATCTAGATATTAGCGATGAAGACTTAATCCCTGAAGAAGATGTCATCATAACAATTACTAATAGAGGATACATCAAGCGTATGAATGTTGATACATATCGTACTCAAAGACGGGGCGGAAAAGGTAAAACTGGTGCTCGTATAGTAGATGATGACTTTGCTGAAAGAGTTCTCTACACATCAACGCATGATTATTTACTATTCTTTACTAACTTTGGTAAGGTTTATGTGTTAAAAGCTTATCAAATACCAGCAGCAAGCCGTATTGCAAAGGGATTACCTATTGTAAATCTCCTTAGTTTTGATCAAGATGAAAGTTTAGCAGCAGTTATCAATCTTAGTTCTTTGGATGAAGAAGGATATATCGTCTTTGCTACTAAACTAGGGATGATTAAGAAAACAGAAATAGGCCAATATAAGAATATCCGCAGTACTGGAATTAAAGCTATCATCTTAAATGAAGGTGATGAGTTAATTAGTGTTGCCCTATCTGATGGAACAAAAGATATTATCTTAGGTTCATCAAATGGTAAAGCTATTCGCTTTAGTGAATCAGAAGTTAGACCAACGAACCGAGCAGCAATGGGTGTAAAGGGTATTAAACTAGATGATGATCAAACAGCAATTGGTATGGCCATTGTTAGTGATGAAGATGAAGAAGTTTTAGTATTAACTTCTAATGGTTATGGAAAACGAACCAAAGTTTCTGAATTTAGAGTAAAAGGAAGAAATGGTAAAGGAGTTAAATGTCTTAACTTAACTGAAAAGAATGGTGTACTAGTGTGCTTAACTGTAATAGATAAAGAAGATGACCTTATTGTTATATCTGATCAAGGAATGATTATACGCACTCATTTGAAAGAAATCTCAACAATTGGTAGAGATACTCAAGGAGTGAAAATTATTACTTTATCAGAAGGTCAAATTGTGGCCTCGATGGCAATTGTTCCACATAATGAAGAAGATGATGAAGAAGAGATTGAAGAAGAAACCATATATCCAAATCTAACAATCTTGGATGATGAAGAGGAAAAGGAACAAGAAGTAGAGGAAACAGAAGACGAAGAGTAAAAAAAGGAGGTACCTAGCAGGATACCTCCTCTTTTTGTTATTGATTATTTAAAATTTGTTCTAAAAGGTTAGCAAGTTTATCATGATTAACTTCTTTTGGTGGGATGAAAAAACTAACACCGTCATCAGAATATCTTGGAACCAAATGAATGTGATAATGATTTACAGTTTGACCAGCAACTGGTCCATTATTATTAATAATGTTTAAATCGGTAAGGTTTAATCCCTTTTTAAGAATGTTACTTACCTTAACAACTGCTTTATACAACTCACCAGCAATCGCTTCATCAAGTACAAAGATGTTTTCATAGTGTTTTTTAGGAACAACCAAGGTATGTCCATGGGTCACTTGCGATATGTCTAAGAAGGCAATGACCTGATCATCTTCATAAACTTTGTAACAAGGAATTTCATTATTAATTATTTTACAAAAGACACACATTTTAATCACCTCTATATATATTTTATCAAAAAGGGTATGAAAAATAAAGGTAATGTGTTAAAATATTATATAAGGTAGGTAGCAATATATCATTGATCATTAATGTATTGAGGTGAAAAGGAGCGGAAGACTCTTCTAAATATGGGAAAATTAAAAGGCGTAAAAAAAATAACTACAATTTCTATCTTAATAGCACTAAGTGTTGTCTTCTCTTATTTTGACTCGTTAGTCTCAATGGGAATGCTATCGATAGCTCCGGTATTGGTTGCTGTTTTTTATGAATTTAGAATTGGTTTAGCCAATATAGTTATATTAATAATAATCTTAAACTTCACTTTTCGTGATGCACTGTTATCAGCAGTGCTAAAATCATTGTTGGTAGGTCTATTTTTATGGGGAGGTTCTGTACAAAAAATGGTGATTGGCCTTGGTGGTACAATGCTCAGTTTTTTTGTTATGGAACTCTTATGTTTTTTAATCAAGAAAAGAAGTAAAGCTAGTATTATATTTATCAGTATGGTTGGAGCTGTATTTCATGGCTTTGGACAAATAATCGCAGTATATTTATTTTATATTGATATAAGTATTTATGCGGTGCTCTTTACATATATACCAGGTTATACTTTGTCCGGTCTTGTTAGCGGTTCATTTATCGGATTTATTGTCTATACGGCTAATGAATATATAAATAAGTCATCACTCGGAAACTATCAAAAAAAATCGGTATAAACCGATTCTTTTAGGTACCACTGAATGGGTATTCGTAAGCAATGTCTTCATCAAAGGTGATATAAGATAAATAGATCATCAATAATAAGTAATTAACACCAGTTTGTGGATCTCTTAGAATAAGGTGATCTCTTCCCGCCTCTAATATTTCCCCTTTGAAAATTTTCGATCCCCATTGACTTCCTTCAAAACTCATATAGACAGTCGCAATCTTACCCCGGTTTAGTCTTAAGATGTTTTCAATGTAGGATTGTTCGATAAATGGTGGTGGAGTTGTTCCTGGGAATGGTGGTACTACCGGCTGTGTCGGAAATTGAGGTTGTGGAAAAGGTTGTGCTCCCATTTGAAAAGGGGGTGTAAAGCCACCAAAAGGCATTGTATAGGGTTGTTGATAGTTAATAGTCATATGTGCGTTAACAAATGTACTTGTTAACTTCCTCCTTCCTTCGTTATTCAATATTATATATGCGTTTTATTTATAAAATATTACCTGAAACAATTTTCAGACTCGGTTGGTGCATAAAAACAATGGGACTTGTATCGTCCGCTGTTCCACTGGCCAAACCATTGAGCACGGCAGCCTTGGTCAAAGGGGTTGTAGAAATAAAGAGCATATGATGCGGGATGAAATTTTTCTCCCCGAATTACTCTTTGAGCTAATCTAATATCTACTTCACGAGCTGCTTGATAGAAATATGGATATTGCGTGGCTTCAAAACCGCCTGGGCTTTGGAAGACCATTTGTTGAATCGAAGTTATGTTAGTAAAGTCTAAACAATTGGCTAAAACTCGATTTATACCAACGTTGCCAACCATCAACATTCCTAATTGTCCGTCTCCCTCGGCTTCAGCTCGCATCAGCCTAGCTAACAAAGATACTTCTTTCTCATTATGAGCAACAACTGCCATAATAATCACCTCAGTCCAAATTATGTATAAATGTTGTCAAATATGTATAAATGTGAGAAAATAATAGTAAGATTAATATAGATATTTTTTAAAGGAAGGTGCAAATATGAATATATGGCATGATATGTCCCCAGAACGCATTAAAGAAGAAGATTTTATTGCGGTTATTGAAATTTCAAAAGGTAGTAAAAAAAAGTATGAATTGGATAAGGAAACAGGATTAATTATTTTGGATCGTATTTTATATACATCTACGCACTATCCTGCTAATTATGGTTTTTTACCACGAACATATGCAGAAGATAGCGATCCACTTGATGTCTTAGTTTTATGTAGTGAAGATTTAGAACCAATGAGTATGGTTAGATGCTATCCAGTAGGCGTAGTTAGAATGATTGATCAAAAAGAAGTTGATGATAAAATCATCGCTATTCCTTATAATGAACCTACATGGAACTTCTATCAAAACATTGAAGATTTACCACCACATATTAGTGAAGAAATTGAACACTTCTTTGGAGTTTATAAAAACTTAGAACATAAAGAAACCACCAATATTGAAGTATTGGGAAGAAAAGATGCCATTAGAATAATTAGGGAAGCTATTGAACTATATAATAAAAAGTTTCCAAACAAATAAATATATGAAAGAGATGTGTAACAATGAGAAACCCCCTCGCTTCACTATTTAGTGAATTTGATGAGATCATTGTCTTTGATATTGAAACTAGTGGATTAGATCACAAGAAAGATCATATTATTGATTTTGGATTAATTTCTTATACATCTGATTCCGATGTTGAAAACTATATTATCAATGACTTGGTTAAACTACCAGACGGAAGGTTTTTACCTCCAAAAATCACTGAATTAACTGGTATTACTGATGCTATGTTAGAATCAGGGATTGACCAATATCAACTTTTTGATAAAATTTATCGTGCTTTCACTACTCCAAGTCGTAAGTTAGTGGTAGCATACAACGCTCAGTTTGATTTAAGTTTTTTATATCAGTTTCTGAAACGATTTAATTCCACAAAAATATTAGACGAGGTTTCATTTTTAGACCCGATGACTATCTTTAAGGACCGTGCTAGTTATCCGCACCGATTAATCAATGCGATGAATCGTTATTTATTAGAGGATAGTTTAGAAAATAAACATCGTGCTTATGATGATGCCAAAGCAACAATTGAGGTACTAAAAGCCATGGCTGACGAAGAAGATGACATTATTAATTATGTAAATCTCTTTGGATTTAACCCTAAATATGGTGTTAATTATGAACCAATAGCTAAGGTTAGATATATACCTCAATCATATTATTCAAAAGAAAAGTTATATAACTATTAATAAAAAATGACCGATTTTTTAATCGGTCATTGTTATTTAAAAAGTAAAAATAAAAGGACAATAATAATTAAGGATGGTATAAGATTGATGACTTTAATATCTTTTATTTTTAGCAAACTGGAAAGAGCTATTGCGATGAGAATAACCCCACCAACCGCACTAAACTCCACTAAGAGTTCATCGGTGAATACATTCTCCAAAGTTGAAGCAATGATTACAAAGATACTTGTATAAATTAGGGTAGGAATTGAGGAAAAGAGAACTCCAATACCAATAGTTGCACAAAGAACACTGGCAGTAATGGCATCAATTATGCTTTTTGTATATAAGATTGAATGTCCACGCCCAGTACCACTTTGAACGGCACCAAGGATTGTCATAGCACCAATACAAAAGATCAGTGTGCTAGTGATTATACCTTCGTGAAAGGATGGAGAATCCGATTTCACGAATCGCTTTGTTAACTTTTCCACTAAAAGATCAAGTTTTAGTAATTCCCCAATTAATGCTCCAAGCACTAAACTAACTAAAACAAGTATTATTTCATTACTCTGAATGACGTCTTTAATACCTAAACCGATGACTACAATGCCAACCGTGCTTAGCAATAAGTTATTTAATCTATCGTTCATTTTCTTTTTTGATAAGTAGCCAATTAAACTACCGATTATAATTGCTAAGCTGTTTACTAAAGCTCCTAAAAAGATTTCCATTAAGATCACCTGCATATAGTTTACCACAAAGTAAGCATAAGAAAAAAAGTAATTGATAAAATTAATGATAAAGTAGCAGGTAAAAGATATATTTATAATTGTGTTTACAAAAAAGCAATTAATGGTATAATAAAAGTGTAAGAGGAGGAAACGATATGAGTTTGAAGAATAAGATATTAGCTATTTGTCCTTTGTTATCAGTAGTTCTTTTCTTGGTGTTAGGATTTGCTGTTGATTTTGGCTTTTCAAAACGCCCATTATGGCATCCAGGATGGGTTGTTTTTTTGTTGACACCGTTAGTATCAACAGTACTAAATATGAAAAAACTACGCGTTAGTGTAGGAATGGTAATAGCTATATTATATATAGTTATTGGTACAATATTTGACTTATGGCATCCGGGATGGA
The DNA here is from genome assembly GCA_012838945.1 of Acholeplasmataceae bacterium. Lineage (GTDB taxonomy): Bacteria > Bacillota_I > Bacilli_A > ML615J-28 > CAG-313 > DUOG01. Next base: position 16,044 of record DUOG01000103.1, read on the forward strand.
TTATGTTTCTTTTTATTCCTATCTTAGAGATTTTGCTCACCCCTTCTAAAAAGAACAAAAAGGTGCGATGGTCATATATTAACGTTAATAAAGAATCAAACAAGTATGAAGATAGTGAAGAAAGCAATGAATAGGGTGAAGTAAATTGCAAAAAGATTATGATGTGATTATTGTTGGGGCTGGACCAACGGGTTATTTTGCTGCTTATGAGTTGATGCTAAAAGCTCCAACACTTAAAGTATTATTAATAGATAAAGGTCATAACATCTATGACCGAAGATGTCCAATTTTAGAAAAGAAGATTGTTAAGTGTCCAACTGACCGAAATGGATATAGTGGTTGTAAACCTAGTTGTTCAATCACTAGCGGTTTTGGTGGAAGTGGCGCTTATTCTGATGGTAAATTTAACATAACTTCAGAATTTGGTGGATGGATGGATGAATACCTATCCAAAGAAGAAGTATTGGATCTAATAAAATATGTTGATAATATCAATTTAAAACATGGTGCTCCCAAAGAGTTAACAGATCCTGACACTGAAGAAGTATTGCGACTAGAAAAATTAGGTATGGCAGTTGGCTTAAAACTTCTTCGAAGTCAGGTTCGACATTTAGGTACAGAAATCAATCTTGATATACTTAAGAATATATATGAAGAGATGAATGGTAAAATAGAATATCGTTTTAAAACAGCAGTTACTGATGTTATGGTTAAAAATAATGAAGTAAAGGGTGTTGTTTTAGAAGATGGAACGAAATTATCTGCTTCATATGTTTTATTAGGTGTTGGACGAGACGGTTCTACATGGTTAGAAGAAACATTGTCTAAACATAAAGTTGAATTTAGTAATCATCGTGTTGACATTGGCGTTCGCGTTGAAACCAACAACATAATAATGGAAGAAATAAATAAACATTTATATGAAGGCAAATTTATTTACCGAACAAGTGTGGGAACTACCGTTAGAACATTTTGTTCTAATCCAAGTGGCCATGTTGTTGTTGAAAATCATTCCGGTATTATGGTTTGTAATGGTCATGCCTATTATGATAAGAAACTAGGTAGTGAAAACACGAATTTTGCTTTACTTGTTTCACACCATTTTAGCGAACCATTTAAAGATTCGAATGAATTTGCGAAAGACATCTCTAAGCTAGCTAATCGCTTGAGTGGTGGAGGTGTAATTGTTCAGAAATACGGTGATATTAAAATGGGACGTCGTTCAACTCCGAAAAGAATTAGCCAAGGATTTGTTCGCCCGACCTTAAAAGAAGCGGTTCCAGGTGATTTAGCCTTAGTGTTCCCATATAAGACACTTAAGTCTATTATTGAAATGATAGAAGCATTAAATGTAGTAACTCCTGGTATTGCGAATGACCACACATTATTTTATGGTGTAGAAGCCAAGTTTTATTCGGCTCGCCCAGAGATAAGTGATATATTCGAAACAAAAATAAAAAATCTATTTGTTGGTGGAGACGGTGCTGGTATCAGTCGAGGACTGGCTCAAGCAGGCGCTTGTGGCGTAAGGATTGCTCGTAGTATTGTTGAAAGAATAGCCAACTAAAAAGGAGGAACCATGTTAAGCGATATTGAAATTGCAAAGCAAAGTGAAGTTAAAGATATACGTGAAATTGCTCAGAAGATTAATATTTCACCAAAATATTTAGAAACCTATGGCAATGATAAAGCAAAAGTTTCATTGTCAATCTTTGATGAGCTTGGAGATAATGAAGATGGGAAACTAATATTAGTTTCTGCTATCACTCCAACACCACTTGGCGAAGGAAAATCAACTACATCAATTGGATTGGTTGATGCATTGAATAAATTAAATAAAAAAGCAATTGGATGTTTAAGAGAACCTTCACTTGGTCCAGTCTTTGGAATTAAAGGTGGAGCAGCAGGTGGTGGCTATGCTCAATTAAATCCAATGGTAGACTTAAACCTTCATTTTACTGGAGATATCCATGCGATTACTTGTGCTAATAATTTAATTAGTGCTTGTATTGATAATCATATATATCAAGGGAATGAATTAAATATAAACCCTAAGCGAATTGTTTGGGAACGTTGTATGGACTTAAATGATCGTTCACTTCGTAATGTAATGGTTGGTTTAGGATCACCAACAGATGGAGTTATCCGTACTGATCACTTTAATATTAGTGTTGCTAGTGAAATAATGGCTATTTTATGTTTAGCAACCTCATTCCAAGATTTGCGTGAACGAATTGATCGGCTAATTATTGCTTATAATTATGATAATAAACCAGTAACGGTTAAAGATTTAGGAATAACTGGTTCAGTATTGGTAGTTTTAAAAGACGCAATCAAGCCTAATTTAATTCAAACTCTAGAAAACAATCCTGTTTTTGTGCATGGTGGACCATTTGCGAATATCGCTCATGGATGTAATTCAATTATGGCAACTAAATTAGCCTTAAAACTTGGTGACTATGTAGTTACTGAGGCCGGTTTTGGAGCTGATTTGGGTGCAGAGAAGTTTATTGATATTAAATGTCGTGAAGCAGGTTTAAAACCTAATATGGTAGTAATTGTTGCTACTATTAAGGCATTAAAGTATCATGGAAAAGTAAAACTAGAAAATATCAAAGAAGAAAATGTTGAAGCACTTGCTAGTGGAGTTGAAAATCTAGCAAAACATATCGATACAGTAAAACAATTTAACCTTCCATATGTTATTGCTATTAACAAGTTTAATACTGATACAGATGCTGAAGTGAATCTCTTAATTAAATGGGCTGAAGAAAATAATCACCCAATCGCACTTAGTGAAGTCTTTGCAAAAGGTGGTGAAGGTGGTTTAGAATTAGCTCAAAAAGTAATTGATAATATTAAAGATACACCAGAAGTTAACTATCTTTATGATAAAAATGAGTCTATTGAGTCCAAAATCGAAAAGATATGTAAAAAAGCTTATGGTGCTAGTGGCGTTACTTTTGGTGAAGATGCGCTTCGTGCTATTAGAAATGCCAAAAAAGAAGGATATCAAGGCTTTTATATATGTATGGCTAAAACACCATTATCCCTTTCAGACAATAAAAAGTTATTAGGGGCTCCAAAAGATTTTACTGTTCACATCCGAGACATTAAAATATCAGCTGGCGCACAATTTCTTGTCTGTTTAGCAGGAGAGATAATGACAATGCCAGGACTCCCAAAAGCAGCATTGGCTCAAAAAATCGATATCGATAATAATTTTGAGATATATAATTTATCATAAGGAGGGACCGAAGAGTATGATTCTAGATGGAAAAGCATTAAGTAAAAAGATAAATGATCAATTGAAAGAAGAAGTAGGGGCGTTAATTGAAAAAACTAACATTATTCCTCGCATGGCAATTGTCTTAGTTGGCGAAAACCATGCCAGCGATGTATATGTTAGAAATAAGGTACGAGCCGCAAATCATGTTGGAATCGATGCGAAAGTCATCAAATTGGATAGCGAGGTTACTCAAGATCAAGTCAATGAGGTTATCGATGAGCTTAATAATGATAAAAGTGTTCATGGTATTATTGTTCAATTACCATTACCACGTCATTTAAATGAATTTGAAATAATTAATAGAATAGCTGATTATAAAGACATTGATGGCTTTCATCTTTTAAATAAAGGGCGATTATTTACCGGGAACCCTTCCTTTGTTCCAGCTACTCCATATGGTATAATTGAAATATTAGACCATTATGGTATTGAAACGCTTGGAAAATTAGCGGTTGTAGTTGGTCGTAGTAATATTGTAGGCAAACCTGCCGCAAGCCTTCTTCTTAATAAAGATGCAACAGTCGTAATATCTCACTCACATACTAAGAACTTGAAGGCACTAACCGTTCAAGCAGATATATTAGTGGTTGCTGTGGGGAAAGCGAAACTAATTACGGCTGACATGGTTAAGCCAGGGGCGGTTGTTATCGATGTTGGTATTAACCGTGATGGTAACAAGATCTGTGGTGATGTTGATTTTGAGGCAGTAAAAGAAGTTGCAAGTTATATTACTCCAGTTCCTGGTGGTGTTGGTCCGATGACCATCGCCATGTTAATCAAAAATACAGTAGAGGGATATAAAAAACAAATTGCTGAATAATAATAGTTAATTGTATTCATTATTTAGCTTTTGAGGTGAAATATGTTAATTGTAGGCCTAGGAAATCCAGGAAAAAGTTATGCTAATACAAGACACAATGTAGGATTTATGTTTGTTGATCGGTTTGCTGAAGAGAATGATTTGTTTTTCAAACTGGAAAATAAGTTTTCTTGTTACCTTGCTTCCTTTATGCGAAATGGTGAAACGCACTACCTAGTTAAACCCATGACATATATGAATAATTCAGGGATTAGTGTTAGTGCTGTAGCTAATTATTATAAAATACCGACTGAGGAGATATTACTTGTCTATGATGATCGTGATTTAGATATAGCTCAAATGCGAATTCGGAAAAAAGGAACAAGTGGCGGACATCGTGGTGTTAGTTCAGTGATTGATCAAATTGGAACTAGTGAAATAGCACGAATTAGAATCGGGATCGGCCGAAACAGACAAGATGCTAAAGACTATGTGTTAAGTCCCTTTGGTAAAGAAGAAAAGAAATTACTAAGTGAAGTATTTGATAAGGCGACAAATATAATTAATGATTATCTTGATTATGGTATTGATTATATAATGAATAATTATAATAATAGGTGATATATATGGACATCTTAGATTTTTTTAGTCGCCAGCCAATACCTAGGGAAGTACTAGATTATTTAAAGAAGAATAAAGGAAATATCTATATTGGGAATTCAACCAACAATGTTAATAAGTTGCTAGCAGCAAGTTATTATCAAGAATTTAACCAAACGGTTGTATATGTAACATCCAATATATATCATGCAACTAAAGCATATGATACTTTCCTTAACCTCCTACCAGCTGACAAAGTCAGCTTTTTTCCCGTTGATGAATTTGTTGCTTCTGAACTAATAAGCAGTACACAGGGCTTTAAAGTTGCTAGAATGAATACCATTAAAAAAATATTGAATGGTGAACCACAAGTAATAATAACTAATACTGATGGTATTACCAGAAATGTCATGAGTTTGGAAAAACAAAAAGAAGCTATCTTGGAAATTGAAGTAGGTTCAGTTATTAAGATGGATGATTTAATAAAAAAATTAGTTATGCGCGGATATATGAGAACCTCAGTAACAGAAAAACCAGGAGATTTTAGTGTGCGAGGAAGTTTAATTGATGTTTTTCCAATCAATTGTGATCAACCTGTACGTATTGATTTCTTTGATATTGAGGTTGAAAGTATCAGAATATTTGATCAAGTTTCGCAATTATCTATCGAAAAAATTAAAAGCATATTAATTTACCCATTTTATGAATTGGTATATAATGAGAGTGATATTCCATTTATTTCCGAAAACATCTTAAAAAACGTGGAGTTATCGGACAAAATTGAGAAAGACTTAAATGATCTTCGAAATTACCGCAATCTCGATCGGTTGTATCGTTATTTGCCTTTTATTGATCCTAATTATTTGCCCTTCTTAGATATCATTGACTCTAAAATTGTAATGTATGATAACTATCAAGAGATAAAAGAAAAAGAAGAACAAAATTATTTTGAAATTGGAGAGTACTTATTAAATCAAAAAGACACTTTCGCCGGTACTTCAAATTTCTTTTATTCAGTTGGTGATTTGTTAAGTAAAGTTGAGACCAATATTTTCTTAAACAACTTAATGGCTAAATTAGAAGAAATTAAATTGACAAAACTTTTTGACATGAAGACTTATGATAACAGTCATTATTATAGTAATGTCAAAAATCTAATCGAAGAATTAAGAATTAATAAAGACAAAACATACATACTTACTCATATTGATTCGCAAAAAATAACATTTTTTCAAGAATTGCTCAACAGTAATAATATTTATTACCAAGAAGCACATACTATAGATGATATCAAAACGGGCAAGATTAACTTGGTTGTCTCGGAAAATGCCATTGGTTTTGCAAGTTATGATAGTCAACTAGAAGTGATAACACCTGATGAAATTAGTCCTAAAAGAGCTCATAAACGGTCTAAGTTTAGAAAATTGTATGAACATGCAACTCAAGTTTATACAAAAGAAGAACTGGTAAAAGGCGATTATGTTGTTCATCAAGATTATGGAATTGGACAATACTTTGGCATTAAGACAATTGAGTTAGGTGGCGTTAAAAACGACTATATTGTTGTTAAATACGCAGAGGATAATGTCTTATATGTCCCAGTTGAAAACATCTATGTCTTGGAGAAATACTTAGGAAGCGAAGACTATGTTCCGAAACTCACAAAACTCGGTACAAAAGACTGGGAAAAGAAAAAGAACCGTATTAAAGCTCAATTAGAAAGTATTGCACGAAAACTAATAGAAACACAAGCTAAAAGAGAGCTTTTAAAAGGTTTCGTTTATCAGAGTTATCCTGAACTTGAACGTGCTTTTGCTGAGGATTTCGAATTTGAAGAAACCCCTGATCAAAAAAAGGCAATTCAAGAAGTAGAACAAGATATGTTAAGCGATCGACCAATGGACCGATTGATATGTGGTGATGTTGGTTTTGGTAAAACCGAAGTAGCGATGAGGGCTGCTTTTAAAGCAGTTCTAAATGGCAAGCAAGTCGCGTATTTGGCACCAACAACCGTTCTATCAAGGCAACACTACTATACTTTTAAAGAACGTTTTGAAAAGTATGGAGTACGTGTTGAATTGATGAACCGATTTGTAGAAGACCGAGTTCAAAAGAATATCATCAATGGATTACAAAACGGATATGTCGATATAGTTATCGGGACGCACAGAATCTTGTCAAGAGATATTAAATTCAAAGACTTAGGAATCTTAATAATCGATGAGGAACATCGATTTGGGGTTGAACAAAAAGAAAGAATTAAAGAATTGAAAGCTAATGTTGATATTCTTTCCTTAAGCGCGACTCCAATTCCTCGGACATTACAAATGTCCTTAATGGGAATGCGAGATTTGAGTTTGCTGGAAACAGCACCAAGCAATCGGTACCCTGTTCAAACATATGTTATTGAACAAAATGATGCCGTTATTAGAGAAGCCATCAATCGTGAATTAGCTCGTGATGGTCAGGTGTTCTATCTTCATAATAGAATTAGTAATCTTGATCGAATTGAGCGCAAAATTAGATCTTTAGTTCCTTCATCAAGAATTGCAACGATTCACGGAAAACTTGACAAAGAAGAAATTGAAAAAGTAATGGCAGCCTTTTTGGAGGGTGAGTACAATGTTTTAATCTGTACAACCATTATTGAGACTGGTATTGACATACCAAATTCAAATACAATAATTATAAGTGATGCACATCGTTTAGGCCTTGCTCAAATCTATCAAATTAGGGGCCGGGTTGGACGAAGTGATCGAATAGCTTATGCTTATTTAATGTATGAAGGCGGAAAAGTCTTAACAGAAACTAGCCAGAAACGTTTAGAAACCATTAAAGAATTTACTGCTCTTGGGAGCGGGTATAAAATTGCTATGCGTGACTTATCGATCAGAGGCGCTGGTGACGTCTTAGGTCGAGAACAATCAGGCTTTATTGATGCCATAGGTATTGACCTTTACATGAGAATGTTAAAGGAAGCTATTGACAAAGAAAAAGGGATTGTAAGAGAAGTAGAACCACCAAAAAGGTTTGAGATTAAGGTTTCAAAACACATCGATAATAACTATGTTAGTGACGATATGATAAAAATCGAAATCCATCAAAAAATTAATCGAGTAACGAGCAGGGAAATCCAAAAAGAATTGATTAAAGAATTTACCGATCGTTATGGTGTTTTAAGCGATGATGTAAAACTGTATATTGAAGAACAATACTTAGAACATCTATTAAAAGCAAAAGGCGTAGAATCGTTTAAAGAAGCAGAAGATGAAGTTACTTTAAACTTCGATCCAGAAAAAAGCAAACAAATAGACGGGCAAAAATTGTTCCTTGAGGCTATGAAGTTGTCTCCCAAAATTAAATTTGAATTTAAAAACAGGCGAATCTTCATAAAAATCAGAAAAAGTGATTTTTTGCCAAGTTATATCAATATTCTTACTATATTGCTTGAAAAAATGTAAAAAATTAGTATAATATGACAGGTAATTGTCATAATATATTTAGAAATTAGTGAGGTGAAAAAATGAAAGCAACAGGTGTCGTTAGACGAATTGACGATTTAGGTAGAATTGTAATACCTAAGGAATTACGTAGAACTATGAGAATTAAGGAAGGCGAAAGTTTAGAAATATTCACTGATGGGGCTGACAATATTGTACTTAAAAAGTACTCTCCAGTACAAAGCATGAATGATTTCATTACTGAGTATGCCGAAAGTCTTTATACATCAAGCAAAAAAGATATCATTGTTACAGACAATGAACATGTAATTGCTGTGGCAGGTACATTTAAAAAAGATTTAGTGGGGAAAAAAGTTTCTACTCGTTTAGAGGAGAAATTACAAAGACGTACTACTCAAACATTTGAGAAAGGCGATAGTCTTGAAATCACTGAAAGTTTTGATATTAAGCGACCAGCGATTTTAAAACCTATTAACGTTTATGGTGACGTTCTTGGTTGTATCATTATTGCTGGTAATGAATCTATAACAGATGTTGAAAAAACTCTAGCTGAGTTTAGTGGACATTTTTTAGGCAGATATTTAGAAGGGTAAACTTAAAAGGTTTGCCCTTTTTCCCTTAAAGGCCCTTAGCACAGCATATTAGTTTATGAATTAGATTTTTATATCGTTTGTAAACTCATATATAATGTGTTATACTTAGATAAAATAATAATATAATATATATGCTCCATAGAGGGTATAAGGAGGATTTATGAAAATAGCAATTATGACTGATGTCAATGCAGGTTTAGATTATATTGGGTATGATCCCCAAATTCCTACCTTAAGATCATCTGTAAATTTTGGTGAAGAAATATTAGTTGATGGTATTGATATTAAAGCGGATGAATTTTATCAAAGATTAAAATTGATAACTAGTCCAGATCAAATCCCTTCCACTAGCGCGCCAGCTATTGGTGATATATATGATCAGATAGATTTATTGATTAGCCAAGGATATACAGATATAATTCATTACCCGATTTCATTTGAACTAAGTGCTACTGGACCAACTGTTCAAAATATCGCCAGTGAATATGAAGGAAAAATAAATGTTCATGTTTTCAACACGAAAGCAGCAGCATTTATTCAAGGCTATATGGCGTTAGAAGCTAAAAAGATGGCAGATAACGGTCACACAGTAGACGAAATCTTATCACGAAGTGAGTATTTGCGAGATCATTTCTGTGGATACTTTGTCGTTGATGATCTAACATATTTAGTTAAAAACGGAAGATTAAGTGGAGCAGCGGGCTTTATTGGTGGCATTTTAAAAATAAAACCAGTATTAGAATTAAATAAAGACGGTAAAATAGTTACAAAAGAAAAGATTAAAACACACCGAAAAGCGGTAGATCGTGCGATTGAACTTGCTTTAAACTTTATTGAAGGTCATAAAAATGTCATTGTTCATTGCCATCACGCCTTAAGATTAGATGGGGCTGAACAAATGAAAGAAAGAATTATGGCCCAAAGACCAGACTTACCAGATATTGAAATTCATTTTATTACGCCAGCTGTTGGTGCTCATATTGGAGCGGGCGTTTTAGGGGTTTCAGCATTTATTTTAGATGAAAATTAATAATTAATATATATATTAGGAGGAACAATTATGGCACTTGTCAACATGACAGCGATGTTAAATAAGGCTAAAGATGAAAAATACGCAGTAGGCCAATTTAATATCAACAACTTAGAATGGACTAAAATCATTTTAGAAACAGCCCAAGCACAAAACTCTCCAGTTATCTTAGGTGTTTCTCAAGGAGCAGCTAAATATATGGGTGGTTTTACAACGGTTGTAAATATGGTAAAAGGTTTAATTCATGACTTAGGAATTACTGTTGATGTAGCAATTCACTTAGATCATGGTTCAAGTAAAGAAGTATGTATTCAAGCAATTGATGCTGGATTTACTTCAGTAATGATTGATGCATCTCACTTCCCACTTGAAGATAATATTGCAATTACTAAAGCAGTGGTTGAATATGCTCACCCACGTGGAGTATCAGTTGAAGCAGAACTTGGAACTGTAGGTGGACAAGAAGAACACGTTGTAGGAAGCATTATATATGCTGATAAAAACGAATGTGTTAAATTAGTCCAAGAAACAAATATCGATTGCTTAGCACCGGCACTAGGAAGTGTCCATGGACCGTATAAAGGTGAACCAGTATTAGGTTTTAAAGAAATGGAAGAAATTTTTGAGGCTACTCAATTACCATTAGTGTTACATGGTGGAACAGGTATTCCTGATGATTTAATTAAACGAGCAATTGCGCTTGGAACTGCAAAAATCAATGTTAATACTGAATGTCAAATGGCTTTCTCTAAAACTGTTAGAGAAATCGTAGCAAGTGATGCAGAGGTATATGACCCACGTAAGATTTTAGGTCCTGCCAGTAAATCAATCGGAGTTGTAGTTGCTGAAAAGATGAGAGTCTTTGGTTCAGTCAATAAAAACTAACTAGAAAATAAAGACTTGAAATAAAATTCAAGTCTTTTTAGATAGAAAAAGAGGGATATAAATGAAAATAATTGCTGGGGCTTTTATTGATAGTTCCAAGATTAATATCGAAGAGTTCTTTGAAAACTTTAAAACATATATATTTGAAGTTGATAAAGCGATAATTTACGATTTTCATAAAGAAGTAAATAATGAAATAAAAGAACGAATTGAAAATAACTTTATTGTACAATTTGAAAAAGAAATAGAATATCTAAATGTCATAGATTATGGAGAAGCAGAAAACTATCATAAGTTTTTGGAAACAGCTGCTAAAGAAAAGTATCAATATGCTTTGATTATGGAAAGTGGTTACTATTATGAAGAGGATAATTTCAAAGAGTTAGTTAATTATTTAAAAAACACTAAAGATGAAAACATTAGTGTCTTAACCCCCTTTCCTTTATACACGTGCATGAAAATCGAAGAAAGAGATCAAGAATATCGAGAAATAAAAGGTGCCCATTTAGTTGGTACCCTGATAAATGTAGACCACTACGCTAAAATAGGCCCATTTAAGCTAGAGTACTATCAAGGTTATGTTGATTATGAATATTGCTTAAGAGTTCGTTTAGCGGGAAATAAAGTGGTTCTAGCCAATCATTTATATATATGGAATCAAAACTTTAATCTAATTGAAAGAACTATCATGTTACAAAAATTTAGCACCTATGAAAAACCAATAAAAGAACTGTATTACGAAACACGCAATCGCCACTATTTGTGGAAAGAATATCAAGGAATAGATGATGAATATGTCAAAGCAGACAAGCGTAGTTTTAAACGTGAAGTTCGTGAAATTAAGTTCATAGATCCTCAATATGAATTAAAGCGAGAGGTAATAAGACAAGCAAAAAGAGATTACCGAAAGAATATTAAATATAAAAGTGATATGTTCAAATAGGAAATAAATAATTAACAAAAACAAGAAACATTCTCTAAATTTAGGGAATGTTTTTGTATTTATTTGGAAAACTAAAGGAGGGATTTGATGCGTTTTTGGTGAAAATAAAAAAAATATAAAAAAAGTTAGCCAAAAAGGTTGCATTAAGTTTTCGCTTTTGGTATAATAGTCAAGGTTAAAAACTAGGCGATGATTTGCGAGGTTGCTGACACACACGGGAGCGTTGCCGATGCCCGTGATGTTGGGGAATTTGCATTGAGCCTGCTTAAACTAGAAAAAGCATAAGGAGGAACAAAAAGAATGGCAAAAAAATTAAGAATAAGATTATTATCTTATGACCACAGATTACTTGATGAATCTGCGAGAAAAATTGTGGAAACAGCAAAACGTACCGGTGCGAAAGTTTCCGGACCAGTTCCGCTACCAACTGAAAGAGAAGTTTTCACAATCATTCGTTCACCACACAAATATAAGGATAGTCGTGAACAATTTGAACGTCGTACTCACAAGCGTTTAATTGACATTGTGAATATGACACCGAAGACAATGGATGCACTAGTTCATTTAGAATTACCATCTGGTGTCGAAATCGTATTGAAATAATAGAATGAGAAAAATGGAGGTGTACTCATGGCCAAAGGAATCTTAGGTAGAAAGATAGGTATGACTCAAATATTTTCTGAAACAGGTAAATTAATTCCAGTTACAGTAATTGATGTCACTCCTAACGTTGTTTTACAAAAAAAGACAGTTGAAACTGATGGGTATAATGCTGTTCAAATCGGTTATGGCGATTTAAAGAATGCCAATAAGCCACTAACAGGTCATGCCCAAAAAGCTCAAACAACCCCTAAGCGCTTCGTAAAAGAAATCGCTGGGGAAGAAATGCTGGCGTTTGAAGTCGGTCAAGAGGTAAAAGCAAATATATTTACAGTTGGCGAACTTGTAGACGTTACAGGTATATCAAAAGGTAAAGGATATCAAGGTGTTATTAAACGCCATAACCAAGCAAGGGGCCCAATGTCTCATGGTTCTGGATATCATCGCGGAGTCGGTTCAATGGGACCAATTGATCCTGCACATATTAGAAAAGGTAAGAAATTACCTGGTCAAATGGGTAGAGAAACAGTTACTATGCAAAATTTAGAACTTGTTAAGTTTGACGCAGAGAAAAATATTATCTTAGTTAAGGGAAATGTCCCTGGAGCCAGAAATTCATATTTAGTAATTACTAATGCGGTGAAAGCTAAAAATCCAGCGATAAACCCGGAAGCATTAGCGTAGAAGGGAGGAAGTTCGAATGCCTAAAATTGCATTATTAAATCAAACAGGTGAAAAAGTTGGCGATATTACTTTAAGCGATAACATATTTGGTGTAGAAAATAATCAACAAGTAGTTTTTGACACAGTTATAGCTGAAAGAGCAGCAATGCGCCAAGGAACTCAAAAAGCAAAAACACGAGCTGAGGTTAGTGGTGGTGGCCGTAAACCATGGCGCCAAAAAGGAACTGGACGTGCTCGTCACGGATCAATTCGTTCTCCACAATGGCGTGGTGGTGGGGTGGTATTTGCACCAACTCCAAGATCACACGCTGTAAAAGTTAATAAAAAGGTAGCTAGACTAGCAATGCGTTGCGCTCTTAGTTCAAAAGTACGCGAAGGAGCTTTGATTGCGCTTGAAGATTTACAATTAGAAAACTTCAAAACAAAAACATTAGTAGAAGTGTTAAATAACATTAAAGCTGATGGTAAAGTTCTAATTATTACTGATGGAATTAATCCAAATGTAGAAATCGCCGGACGCAATCTTCCTAATGTATTAACTGAACAAGTGTCACATATATCAGTTTATCAAATATTAAACGCCTCAAGTTTAGTGATAACTAAAGAAGCAATAGCTAAATATGAGGAGGTACTCAAATAATGAAATCAATTTATGATATTATTAGAAAACCAATCATTACTGAAAAATCAATGAGAAACGTTGAAAATTTACAATATACATTTGAAGTTTTACCAAAAGCAACTAAAACTCAAATTAAACATGCAATTGAAAAGATTTTTAATGTTAACGTTGTTGAAATTAGAACAATAAAAGTACATCGAAAGGCTAGAAGAGTTTCAAAGTATGAAGGCTTCCGTCCTGCATATAAGAAGGCAATCGTTAGATTACGCCCTGGTCAAACAATCGATGTATTTGAAGTATAGGAGGAATTGTAATGGCGATTATTAAATATAAACCGACGACAAATGGCCGTCGTAATATGTCTAAATTGGCAAATGATGAAATAACAACAAGCACTCCTGAAAAAAGTTTACTTGCGCCACTTAAGAAAAGTGGAGGACGCAATTCTCAAGGTAAAATAACTGTTCGTCACATTGGTGGTGGACACAAACGTCATTATCGTATTATCGATTTTAAACGTAATAAAGACAATATTCCTGGGAAAGTTGCTACGATTGAATACGATCCAAATCGTAGTGCTAACATAGCTCTCATTCATTATGCTGATGGAGAAAAAAGATATATCATTCATCCACAAGGATTGAAAGTGGGTATGACTGTTATGTCAGGAGAAGAAGTTGATATTGTAGTAGGAAACACTCTTCCTCTAAATCGTATCCCTGTTGGTACATTTGTTCACAATATCGAATTATATCCTGGACACGGTGGACAATTAATTCGTTCTGCCGGAACATACGCTCAAATCTTAGGTCGTGAAGACAAGTATGTTTTACTAAGACTTAGAAGTGGTGAAGTTCGTAAAATACTAGGTGTTTGCCGCGCAACCGTTGGTGAAGTTGGTAACTCTGATCATGAACTAGTTAACATTGGTAAAGCTGGACGCAAACGTAATCTAGGTGTTCGTCCAACAGTTCGTGGTTCTGTTATGAACCCTAATGATCACCCTCACGGTGGTGGTGAAGGTAGAGCACCAATTGGTCGAAAAGCTCCGATGACTCCATGGGGTAAAGTTGCTATCGGCCTTAAAACAAGAAAAAATAAGAAATCGAGCGATCTTATAGTTCGCCGTCGAAACGGATAGAAGGGAGGAACTCAAATGGCACGTTCGATTAAAAAAGGACCTTTCTGTGATGATCATTTAATGAAAAAGATCGTCAAACTTAATGAATCAAATACTAAAAAAGTAATTCAAACATGGTCAAGAAGATCAACCATTTTCCCTGAATTTGTAGGACATACAGTTGCTGTCCATAACGGAAAAGAACATATTCCTATTTATGTAACAGAAGATATGGTAGGACATAAATTAGGTGAGTTTGCTCCTACTAGAACATATCGTGGACACGGTAAAGATAAGAAAGCTACTAAATAGTTTAGGAGGATATTATGGAAGCAAAAGCAATTATAAGAACAGCTAGAGTGGCCCCTCGAAAAGCTAGACTAGTTGTCGATCTTATTCGTGGTAAAAAAATAGGTGAAGCTTTAGCAATTTTAAAAATGACGCCTAATATCGCCACTGAACCACTAACAAAACTTGTTAAGTCAGCAGTTGCCAATGCCGATAACAACTTCCAAATGGATGTTGAAAAACTATATATTAAAGAAATATATGTTAACGAAGGTCCAACTTTAAAAAGAATGAGACCACGCGCTAAAGGAAGCGGCAACCGCATTTTAAAGAGAACTAGTCACATCACATGTGTTGTGGCAGAGAAGAATTAATAGGAGGAATACTATATGGGTCAAAAAGTTAATCCAATAGGTTTACGTATCGGTATTATTCGTAATTGGGATGCTAGATGGTATGCTCCTAAAAATAAAGTTGCGGATTTATTACAAGAAGATTTAAAAATTAGAGAATATTTAAATACATTTTACAAGAATGCATATATATCACGAGTTGATATTCAACGCACTGGTAAACGTATGATCATTACAATCGAAACTGCAAAACCAGGGGCCGTTATTGGTCGCGAAGCTTCAAGAAAAGCAGAAGCAGTTAAGACATTAGAAAAGTTAACTGGTCGTCAAGTATTCTTAACCGTTCATGAAATTAAAAGTCCCGATTTAGATGCAAGACTTGTTGCTAGAAAAATGGCAGAAGAACTCGAAAACCGTGCTTCTTTCCGTCGTGTTCAAAAAATGGCGATTCAACGAGCATTAAAAGCGGGTGCTAAAGGTATTAAAACTCTTATTAGTGGACGTCTAGGTGGAGCTGAAATGGCTCGTAGCGAAGGCTATATTGAAGGAAGTGTTCCTCTACATACTCTTCGTTCAGATATTGATTATGCCTGGGATGAAGCTCAAACTACTTATGGAAAATTAGGTGTTAAAGTTTGGATTAATAAGGGTGAAGTTTTACCAGCTAAAAAGAATAATAGCAGGGAGGAAAGATAATTATGTTAATGCCAAAAAGAACAAAATATCGTCGTCCTCATCGTGTTAGCACTCAAGGTAAAGCTAAAGGTTGTAAAAAAGTTGATTTTGGCGAATATGGACTCCAGGCTACACAAGGTGGATGGATTACTGATTATCAAATAGAAGCTGCTCGAATCGCGATGACGCGTTATATGCGCCGTGAAGGTAAAGTATGGATTCGTATTTTCCCTCACATGGCTCGCACAAAGAAACCGTTAGAAGTTCGTATGGGTTCCGGTAAAGGTGCTCCAGACGGATTCGTAGCAGTTGTTAAAGAAGGTACTGTAATGTTTGAAGTTGGTCAAGTATCAGAAGCAATCGCTCGTGAAGCACTTCGACTTGCTGCAAACAAATTACCAGTAAAAGCAAAATTTGTTGCTAGAGAAAGTGGTGAAAACAATGAAGGCTAATGAAACTACTGAAAAAGTTTTAACTCCAGAAGTTAACGCTGAAGAAACAAAAGCTAAGAAGACTACATCTAAAGCAGCTAAAGCTACAAAGACAAAAGCGGCAGATGCAAAAGCAGAAACAACCACTAAAGCTAAAGCTCCAGCCAAGTCTAAAAAAGCTGTCGTTAAAATGTCTGCAGCTGATAAAATTAGAGAAATGAGTCTAGCCGACATTGCAAAAAGAGTAGACGACTTAAAACATGAACTATATACCTTACGCTTCCAAGCAGCCGTTGGTAAATTGGAAAACACTGCGCAACTTCGAAAAGTTAAAAAAGAAATTGCCCGTTTATATACAATCCAAACGGAAAAGCAAAATGCTGCTGCTGGCAAATAAGGTCATAGGTTTGGAGGTTATTTAAGATGGAAAATAAATTAGAACGTAGTAGTCGAAAGACATTTGTCGGTACTGTTGTATCGGACAAAAACGATAAAACAATTACTGTTATGATTGAAACTTATCGTCGCCATCCGCTATACGGCAAAAGAATAAAAAATACAAAGAAATTTACTGTACATGACGAAAACAACGAAGCTAAAGTTGGAGATATTGTTGAAATTATGGAAACTCGTCCACTTTCAGCAACTAAACGTTTCCGCTTGGTGAGAATTGTTAAGTCTGCAGTAATAATATAATGGGAGGTAGTGCGAAATGGTTCAACAAGAATCGAGATTGATTGTGGCTGATAACTCAGGCGCAAAAGAAGTACTAGTAATTAAGAATCTTGGTGGTACACGCCATCATTATGCTAATATTGGTGATATCGTTGTTGCCACTGTTAAAGATGCAACTCCCGGCGGCACCGTAAAAAAAGGTGATATTGTTAGAGCAGTTGTTGTGCGCACCAAATTTGGTGTTAGAAGAGATGATGGTTCTTATATAAAATTTGATGATAACGCAGTTGTTATTATTAAAGATGATAATACTCCTCGGGGAACACGTATCTTTGGTCCTGTTGCCCGTGAATTAAGAGAAAAGAATTTCATGAAAATCGTCTCATTGGCACCAGAAGTGCTTTAAGATGGAGGTTTGAAATCATGCGAATTAAAAAAGGTGATATTGTAGCCGTAATTACAGGAAAAAGCAAACCAGTACGCGGAAAATATAATACCGGTGAAGTGTTAAAAGTTATGGGAGATCGAGTTTTTGTGAAAGGTATCAATATTGTTACCAAACATAATCGTCCTTCTCAAGCAAATCCTGATGGAGGTATAACACACGAAGAAGCCCCTATTCATATTTCCAATGTTGCTTATTTAGATCCTGTCACAAAAAAACCAACTAGAATAGGGTACCAGATTGTTGATGGCAAGAAAGTTCGAGTTGCAAAAGCTTCTGGTACAATTATAGATAAATAGGAGGATGACAGATGAATCGAGTTTTTAAGAGATATAAAGAAGAAGTAGTTCCAAAAATGATGGAAAAATTTAATTATACATCTGTTATGGAAGTTCCTAAAATTGAAAAAATTGTTGTCAATATGGGTGTCGGTGATGCTATCCAAAACTCAAAACTACTTGATGCGGCAGTTGAAGATTTAACAGCAATTACTGGACAAAAACCAGTAATTACTAGAGCAAAAAAATCAATCGCTAACTTCAAATTACGTGAAGGTATGTCAATTGGTGCTAAAGTAACTTTAAGAGGCGAAAGAATGTACGAATTCTACGACAAATTAGTTAGTATCTCACTTCCACGAGTTCGTGACTTCCGTGGAATTAGTGCTAATTCATTTGATGGCCGCGGGAACTTTACTATTGGTATTAAGGAACAATTAATTTTCCCAGAAATCAATTATGACAAAGTTCTTAAGATCCGTGGTATGGATATCGTTATTGTTACAACTGCTAAAACTGATGAAGAAGGCCGTGCATTACTAAGCTTATTAGGCATGCCGTTCAGAAAGTAGGAGGTAGTAATATGGCAAAAAAATCATTAATTGTAAGAAGTAAACGTGAACCTAAATTCAAGGTTCGAGCTTATACTCGCTGCGAACGCTGCGGACGACCTCATGCTGTTTACCGCAAATTCAAATTATGCCGAATTTGCTTTAGAGAATTAGCATACAAAGGTCAAATTCCAGGCGTTACTAAAGCGAGCTGGTAGTAATAAGAAGGAGGTCTATACTATGGTGATGACTGATCCAATTGCTGATATGCTAACTCGTATTCGTAATGCTAACCAAGCAAGACATGAAAAAGTTTTAATTCCTGCTTCTCGCTTAAAGATGGATATCTTAAAAGTGTTACAAGACGAAGGATATATTAGCGGTTTTGAAAAAATCGAAGATGATAAACAAGGTTTAATAAGTGTAACCCTTAAATATAACAACAAAGAACGAGTTATTAAGGGACTCAAGAGAATATCTAAACCTGGACTAAGAGTATATGCTAAAACAAATGAGTTACCTAAGGTATTAAATGGCTTAGGAATTGCAGTAATCTCTACATCAAGTGGTGTTATGACTGATCGTGAAGCACGTCAGAAAAAACTTGGTGGCGAAGTTTTAGCATTTGTATGGTAATGGAGGTGTAATAGAAATGTCACGTATAGGTAAAAAAGCGATTAGTATACCTACGGGTGTTACTGTTACACTTGATGGAAATTTAATTCAAGTTAAAGGTCCTAAAGGACAACTAGAATTAAGATTTAATCCAATCGTAACTGTAACTGTAGAAGATAATGAAATTAAAGTAGCTCGTCCTTCTGATGATAAATTTCATCGCTCTATTCATGGAACAACAAGATCCCTAATCGAAAATATGGTTATTGGGGTAACTGAAGAATTTACTAAAGTATTAGAAATTCATGGTGTTGGTTTCCGTGCTCAGTTAAAAGGTAATACACTCGCAGTAAATGCTGGTTATTCTCATATAGTAGAAATGCCAATTCCAGAAGGCATTAAAGTTGAAGTTCCAACTCCAACTGAAATTAAATTAACAGGTAGTGATAAACAACTTGTAGGTCAATTTGCGGCTGAAATTCGTGGTATCAGAAAACCTGAACCTTACAAAGGTAAAGGAATCCGTTATCGTGGCGAATATGTACGTCGTAAAGAAGGCAAGAAAGCTTAGTAGAAGGAGTGACTATATATGATAAATAAGAAATCAAGAAATAAATCGAGAGTTCTTCGTCATTTAAGAATTCGTAAGAATCTAAGCGGTACTGCTGAACGTCCTCGTTTATCAGTTTATCGTTCAAATTCACATATATATGCACAAATTATTGATGACGACAAACAAGTTACATTAGTCGCTGCATCTTCTATTGAAAAAGGTAATAAATTAGAAAAAGGTTCTAATGTTGAGGCTGCAAAAGCAGTAGGTACATTAATTGCTAAGAAAGCACTTGAAAAGAATATTACTACAGTTGTATTTGACCGTGGTGGATATTTATATCATGGACGCATAAAAGCATTAGCCGAAGCTGCTCGTGAAGCAGGACTTAAATTCTAGGAGGTGTAGTTGATGCGTAAACTAGAAAAAAACACAGAAGAAAGAAATTTAGAGGAACGCGTTGTTGCGATAAACCGCGTTACTAAAGTTGTTAAGGGTGGACGTCGTTTCCGTTTCTCAGCTTTAGTAGTAGTTGGCGACGGTAATGGTAATGTTGGAATGGGAACTGGTAAGGCTCAAGAAGTTCCAGCAGCAATCAAAAAAGCCGTGGAAAACGCAAAGAAAAACTTAATTAGTGTTCCAATTGTAAATACTACTATTCCTCATCCTGTTACAGGTGTTTATGGGGCCGGTAAAGTATTATTAAGACCAGCACCTGCTGGTACTGGTGTTATCGCTGGTGGACCAGTTCGTGCCGTTGTTGAATTAAGTGGAATCAAAGACATTGTTTCCAAATCACTAGGTTCGAATACACCTATTAACATTGTTCGTGCGACTATTGAAGGTTTAAAAGAACTTCGTACAGCTGAACAAGTAGCAAAAATTCGTGGAAAAGAAGTATCGGAGATCGTGGGGTAGATATTATGGAGAAAACTATTACTATTAAACTTGTAAAAAGCCCTATTGGCTATCCGAAAAATCAAAAGGATACGCTTAAAGCTTTAGGCCTTACCAAAATGAACAAACAAGTAACTAAAGTTGATAATGAAGCAATCCGTGGTATGATTAAAACTGTAGAACATCTAGTATGTGTTACGGAATAATTGAGGAGGTGCGAAGATGAAACTTAACGAATTAAAACCGGTTCCTGGTGCCAGACATTCAAAAAAACGAGTTGGACGCGGCTCAAGCAGTGGTCATGGTGACACCTCAGGTCGTGGAAATAAAGGTCAAAATGCTCGTAGTGGTGGCGGTGTTCGTCCAGGTTTTGAAGGTGGTCAAACTCCTTTATTCAAACGTTTGCCTAAGAGAGGGTTTACTAACGTAAATCGTAAAGAATGGGCAGTTGTTAATTTAACAGACTTAAATGTTTTTGAAGACAAAAGTGTTGTCGATATTGCTGCTTTAAAACAAGCAGGTTTAGTAAAAAAAGTTTATGATGGAGTGAAAATTCTTGGTGATGGCGAATTAAATGTTGCTTTAACTGTTAAAGCAAACAAATTTTCCAAATCAGCTCTTGAAAAAATCAAAACGGCTGGTGGAAATGCCGAGGTGATTTAAATGAAAAAGTTCTTTGTAAAGAATAAGAAAATAATTGTCGCAATCTTGATTACTTTTCTATGTCTTTTAGTGTGGAGAATTGGTGTTCATATCACCTTACCATTGATTAATCCTGATGCACTAACTGGAGGAAATCAACCATTATTTGGGTTCTTAGATGTATTTACTGGTGGAGCCTTATCACAATTCTCGGTTGTAGCTTTAGGGATCAGCCCTTACATTACTGCTTCAATCGTTATTCAATTATTACAAATGGATATCGTCCCAATCTTTAAAGAATGGGCGGAAGAAGGCGAAGCTGGAAAACAAAAGTTAAATCAAGTGACACGTTATTTAGCATTATTCCTAGCATTTGTACAAGGTTTAGCTTTTATCATCGGATACGGACTATCAAAAGAAGCAGAAGTTGTGTTATTCGCGATTGATGAAGTAACCGCATTCCATTTTGTTTACTTAGCAATAATTATGACTGCTGGTAGTGCCTTTATTTTATGGTTATCTGACCGCATCTCTTTATACGGTATCGGAAATGGAGCTTCAATGTTCATCGTAGCCGGGATTGTTGCATCTTTTCCAGTTATGATTAATGACTTAATTAGTACATTCATTACTGGTGCTGATGCTGGTGGTGTCGGTGACATCATTAAATTCTTTATTGTCTTGATAATCTTTATCCTCGTTATTGTTGGGGTTGTCTTCATGGAAGGTATGCAAAGAAAGATACCTATTCAATATGCTAACCGTCCAGCGGCAGCAAAATTCAGAGGAAAAAGTGAATCAAATATTCCAATTAAGTTAAACTCAGCTTCAGTAATTCCGGTAATTTTTGCAGCAACATTGATGAGTTTACCAATTGCATTGCTAAACTTTACAACATCTACTAATGCCTTTACTACTTGGATTAGAAGAATATTTAACTATAACGAACCGATAGGATTTGCAATATATATTATATTAATCTTCTTATTCTCGTTCTTCTATTCATTCTTACAAATCAATCCAGAGAAAATGGCAGAAAACTTACAAAAACAAAACGCTTATGTTCCTGGGGTTCGTCCTGGTGAAGATACAGCAATCTACTTCTCAAGAGTGTTATTCAAAGTAACAATGCTTGGTGCAACATATTTAGCAATCGTAGCGTCTTTACCAATGATCATTTCAATGATTTTCAAATTACCAGCTACAGTTCAAGTTGGTGGAACATCTATCATGATCGTTGTTGGGGTAGCTATTGAAACCGCAAAACAAATCAAAACACAAGTACAAGAGCAAGAATACCGCGGGTTTATGGACTAATACAGTGGAGAAAACGTTATGCGTTTGATTTTAATGGGTCCTCCCGGGGTAGGAAAAGGAAGTTGTGCGGAATATCTTAAGACACATTATGATATTCCTCATATCTCAACTGGCGAGATGTTCCGCGAAGCAATCAGTAAACAAACAGAGATCGGAATTCTTGCTAAGGTATATATAGATCAAGGGAAATTAGTTCCTGATGACATAACTAATGAATTAGTTAAGGAAAGATTAAAACTTGATGATTGTAAGAAAGGTTTTCTATTAGATGGTTACCCTCGAACAATCAATCAAGCTGAAAAACTTGATAAAATCTTAGTTGGCCTGAATACTAAACTTGATGCAGTGATTAATTTAGTTGCTGATTATCAAGTATTAGTAGAAAGAATAACAGGTCGATTACTCTGCTCTCAATGTGGAAAAGTATATCACATCAAAAATATGCCTCCTAAAGTAGAAGGTGTATGTGATGACTGTGGTGGAAGTTTATATCAACGAAAAGACGATACATATGAAACAATTATGAAACGTCTTAAAGTATATGAACAACAAACCAAACCACTATTGGAATATTATAATGAGCAAGGAAATATAATAAACATTAATGGGGCTACCACTGTATCCGTTTCTGTTAATGAGATTATTAATAAACTTGGAGGATATTAATGATTACAATTAAGAGTGAACGTGAAATTGGAATAATGAAAGAAGCTGGGAGAATAACTGCCTTAGCACACAAAGCGGTTAAGGAAGCCATAAGACCTGGTGTTTCGACAAAAGAGCTTGATAAGATAGCTTATGATGTTATTACATCACATGGAGCTATACCATCATTTCTTAATTATCATGGTTATCCAGCTTCTATTTGCGCCTCAATTAATGAAGTTGTCATTCACGGAATTCCTAGTGAAGACATAATACTAAAAGATGGTGATATAATCTCAATCGACATTGGTGCTTGTTATAAAGGCTATCATGGCGATTGTGCAAAGACACATCTTGTAGGCAGTGTTAATGAAGAACGAAGACAACTTGTTAAAGTGACTCAACAATCACTGTTTGAAGGATTAAAATATGCTCGTCCAAATAATCGTTTGTCAGATATATCTCATGCGATTGAAAAGTATGTAAAAAGTTATGGTTATTCGGTTGTACAGTCATTTACTGGACATGGCATCGGCAATAAGATGCACGAAGACCCTAGTATTCCCAACTTTGGTGAACCTGGTCGAGGACCAATACTTAAAAAGGGAATGACTTTGGCGATTGAACCAATGGTTAATATCGGAACTCACAAAGTGAGAGTTCTCGAAGATGATTGGACTGTAATTACACAGGATCGTAAAGAGAGTGCTCACTATGAGCACACCATCGTCATAACTGATGATGGTTATGAAATATTAACAAAATTTGAAGGAGAAGAATTTAATGTCTAAAGATGATGTTTTTGAAATAGAAGGAACAGTTATTGAAGCCCTTCCCAATGCTATTTTTAAAGTAAAATTGGTTAATGGGCATCAAATAATAGCCCACGTTTCTGGTAAAATCCGTATGCATTTTATAAGCATTTTACCAGGTGATAGAGTAACTGTTGAATTATCACCATACGATTTAACACGTGGACGAATTACTTATCGACATAAAAATTAAAGCAACCTTAACTTTTGGAGTCGATACAGTAATATGATTCTTATTAACTCAAGGACTAATTATAAAGGCTTGAGATTAGATTTAGGAGGTTTACTAAAATGAAGGTTAGACCATCGGTAAAACCAATGTGTGATAAATGTAAAGTAATTAAAAGAAAAGGCCGTGTTATGGTAATCTGTTCAGCTTACCCAAAACATAAGCAAAGACAAGGATAATAGGAGGAAAAATTATGGCTCGTATATCTGGAGTAGATATTCCGCGCGATAAGTGTATCGGTATATCACTTACATATATATATGGCATTGGTCATCCAACTGCCAAAGAAATATTAAGAAAAGCAAATGTTGATGAAGCCAAACGGGTAAAAGACTTGACAGAAGCGGAATTAACCGCAATCAGACAAGAAGTTGCAGCCTATAAGGTTGAAGGTGATTTGCGCCGAGAAGTTGCATTAAATATTAAACGTTTAATGGAAATCGGTTGTTATCGTGGCCTTCGTCATCGTCGTGGCATGCCTGTTCGTGGTCAACGTACTAAAACAAACGCTCGTACCCGAAAAGGACCTGGCAAGACAGTTGCTAATAAGAAGAAATAAGGAGGTTTACAATAATGGCTCGTAAAGTTGCTCGTAAACGCAAAATAAAAAAGAATGTACCTGTTGGTGTTGCCCACATTCATTCAACCTTTAACAATACCATCATAACAATCACTGACCCAGCAGGAAATGTTATTGCTTGGTCTAGTGCGGGTGCTATTGGCTTTAAAGGGAGCAAGAAATCAACACCATTTGCTGCTCAAATGGCTTCAGAAGCTTGCGCAAAAGCAGCAATTGAAAATGGTATGCAAAAAGTTGAAGTATCAGTTAAAGGTCCTGGACCTGGACGTGAAGCTGCTATTCGCTCTTTACAAGTAGCAGGACTTGAAATATCGTCAATACAAGATGTAACTCCCATTCCTCATAACGGATGCCGTCCTCCAAAAAGACCTCGTGGATAATGCATACATATATAATATATAAAAAAATTCATGTAGGAGGTTAATCAATGAGAAAAGTGGAGTTTATAAAACCAACAATTAGTATGGTTGGTAATGATGAAAACCCTAATTATGGTAAGTTTACAATCACGCCACTTGAAAGGGGTTATGGGGATACCCTAGGAAACTCATTGCGAAGAGTATTATTATCTTCATTACCAGGAGCGGCCATTGTAGCTGTTTCAATTGAAGGTGTTGAACACGAGTTTATGGCTATTCCAGGAATTGTGGAAGACGTCACCGAGATTATTTTAAACTTAAAAAATGTCGTGTTAACTATTAATCGTCATGAGAACGAAAAGGGTAATTATGGGGACTTTGAAGATATTTATCGTCTTGAAATTGTTAAGGATCAACCAGGACCAGTAACCGCTGGTGACATTAGATATATTCCTAGTGCCGATGATCCAAAAATAGCAGAAATTGAAGTTGTTAATAAAGATCAAATTATTTGTCATATTTCAGAAAATGGCAAACTTAAAATGGAATTATTCTGCCGTAATGGCGTTGGATATGTAAGTGCTGATGAAAATAAGATCTTCTGCAAAGAAGGAAACAACCGTGTTATTGGTCGTCTAGCAATTGACTCTATTTATACACCAATTACTAGATGTAGCTATTCAGTTGAAAATACTCGTCATGGTGATCGTTTTGACTACAATAAACTAACTATTGAAGTTGAAACAGATGGAAGTATTAAACCTTCTGATGCAATGAGTCTTGCAGCAAAATTCCTTAATGACTACTTAGCAGTTGTTATTAACTTGAATGATGCTATTGAAAAACAAGAGTATTCCAAAGACGAAGAAGAAAAAGAAACAGATAAAAATAAAGAAATCAAAATTGAAGATCTAGATTTATCAGTTCGAGCTTATAACTGCTTGAAGCGAGTAAACATTAATACTGTTGGCGATTTAATCGAAAAAACAGAAGAAGAAATGATGAAGATTCGCAACCTAGGACGCAAGTCCTTAAAAGAAGTTGTTACTAAACTTCGTGAACGTGGATTAGATCTTAAACGTCATACACCTTTTGAGATTCCTTCAACATCGATTGATAGGGATGATGAAAAGGCCGACGACGACAGTGAGTTAGGTAACGATACATTTGATGATTCTGATGAATAATCAAATAATTATGTTAAAAGGAGAATATTAATATGTCTTTAGGTTATCGAAAATTAAATCGTGATAGCGCTAATCGTAAAGCTTTATTACGTGATTTAGTTACAGATTTAATAATAAATGGCCGTATTGAGACCACCCTTCCTAAAGCCAAAGAATTAAAAAGATTGGCAGATAAAATGGTTACCTTAGGAAAACGTGGTGATTTAGTGGCTAGACGAAAAGCAGCAGAATTAGTTCGTTTTGAAAAAGACGAAAATAATCAATATGCTATTCAAAAATTATTCTCCGAAATTGCTCCTAGATATAAGGATCGCAATGGAGGATATACGAGAGTACTAAAAACTGAAAATCGTCGCGGCGATGCTGCCCCAATGGCGATTATTGAGTTTGTATAGAAAGCAAGACTTCGGTCTTGCTTTTTTTGTTGCCTATTATTAGAAAAATATTTCTTTTAGTTATATAATAGATACTAGAGAATAATAACATTTATTATTTATGCATAATATATATATAAGAGTTAGATTTATTGAAAGAAAGGTAGATAAAAAAATATGATTTATAAAAATATTTTAGATTTAATTGGAAATACACCAGTAGTTAAACTTGATGACATCTATGTCAAGTTGGAAATGTATAATATTAGCGGTTCAGTAAAAGATCGTGCTGCAAAATGGATGATTGAAGGATTAGAAAAAGCCGGAAAACTAAAGATGGGAGATATCATCGTTGAGCCTACTAGCGGTAATACCGGTATCAGCCTTGCTATGATTGGCCGAGTAAAAGGTTATGAAGTAGTATTGGTTATGCCAGAAACTATGTCTTTAGAACGTCGTCAAGTAATGGAAGCGTATGGTGCCAAGATTATTTTAACTGAAGGCAGCAAAGGAATGAAAGGATCAATTGAAGAGGCGAATCGTCTTGTCCAAGAAGAAGGATATGTTATGCCTAGTCAATTTGATAACTTTGATAATGTAATGGCACATATTGAATCAACCGCAGTTGAAATTATTAATGATTTTAAGACATTAGATTATGTCGTATCTGGTATTGGTACAGGTGGTACTATTACAGGAATAGCAAAGGTATTAAAAAAACATTATCCGAATATTCAAATTATTGGTGTTGAACCTACAGAATCACCAATAATAACAGCTGGAAGCAAAGGTTCTCATAAGATTCAAGGAATCGGTGCAGGATTTGTTCCATCCATTCTAAACTTAGAGTATGTGGATAAAGTGGTCACTGTTTCAAGTGATGATGCTATTGCGATGACTACTCAAACAGCAAGAAAAGGCCTCTTCTTAGGTATTTCTTCTGGGGCTGCACTTAAAGTAGGTTATGATTTAGCTAATGGAGAAGGTAAAGGAAAAGAGATACTAGTTATTGCTCCAGATGGAGGTCTCAAATACTTGAGTACTGGTATCTTTGGCAGTAAAGAATAATGAGAGAATTGAAAGACTAGGTAAAACCTGGTCTTTTTTCAAGCAAAGAAATTGACAATATACCTCCCGGGGGTATATAATTAGTGTGTTAGAGGTGATAATATGGATACAAAAGAATGTGTAAAAATAAAACATCGTGATGATGAAGAAAAGAAAAGATTTATTAATCGTATAAACCGAATTGAAGGACAACTTCGCGGAATAAAACAAATGATTGAAAATGATGTTTATTGTGATGATATTTTAATTCAAATTTCAGCAATAACAAATTCCATAAAAAGTTTAGGTAGAGTCATCTTGAATAATCATATTAAGAGTTGTGTCAAGGATGAACTGATTAAAGGCAATGATGAGATCATTGATGAAGTTATAAATTCGTTTTCTAAACTATATTAGAAAGTATAGTGTATTTATTGGTTGGTTTGATAAAAATGCGAAATATCGCTTAATTTAGACCTTATAGGCCAATAATAACTAACAGATATATATATATTATAAAAAATTGAAACGAGGGAAATTAATGAAAAAAGAACAATATAAAATAACAGGAATGACTTGTGCGTCTTGTGCGAACTCAGTTAATAAAACTGTTAGTCAATTAGATGGTGTAACAGATGCCAATGTCAATTTAGTAAGTGAAACTTTAACTGTCAGTTTTGATGAAGAAAAAGTTAAAGCAAGCGACATAAAAAAGGCTGTATCTAATATAGGTTATGGCATTGCAGAAATCAACGAAGAAAAGGATATTATTATTCCGATCGGCGGAATGACTTGCGCAATGTGTGCTAGATCAGTTACTCAAAGCCTTGAAAAACTAGATGGTGTAAGCAAAGTAAATGTTAATCTTGCAACCGAAAAAGCCCACATCACATATGATCCAAACCAAGTTCGTATATCTAATATTAAAAAAGCTATCAAAGAAGCTGGATATGAACCATTAGAAGAAGAAACAGTTGAACACAAAAACACTGAAATAAAGTCGTTAAAAGTTAAACTATTAGTTTCTTTATTATTTACTGTTCCGTTATTATATATATCAATGGGACATATGATTGGACTACCTTTACCAGGTTTTCTTGATCCGGCTAATAATCCGCTTGGTTTTGCTTTGGCTCAATTGATATTAACAATTCCAGTAATTATCTGTGGATATAAGTTTTATACTATTGGATTTAAAAAGATAGTTAGAAGACAACCAAATATGGATTCTTTGATTGCTGTTGGGACAAGTGCTGCATTTATCTATGGAATCTATGCCCTAATCAAAATTATAAACGAATATCATGAATTTGCGATGGAGTTATATTTTGAAACATCGGCTGTAATTATAACTTTAATATTACTCGGTAAGTATTTAGAAGCCATTTCAAAAGGTAAAACCTCAGAAGCAATAAAGAAGTTAATGGGATTATCACCAAAAACCGCAACCATAATAAAAGATGGAGAAGAATTAGTAATACCGATTGAAGAAGTTGAAGTTGGTGATATTATAGTGGTAAGACCGGGTGAGAAAATACCTCTAGATGGAGAAATCATCGAAGGCCAAACTGCAATCGATGAATCAATGTTGACCGGTGAAAGTATTCCAGTTGAAAAAGGGCCGGGCGATATTGTTATTGGTGCTAGCATCAATAAAAATGGTTATATTAAATACCGAACAACAAAGGTGGGAAAAGATACAGTTCTAGCTCAAATTATAAAACTAGTGGAAGATGCCCAAGGGACAAAAGCACCAATTGCTAAATTAGCAGATATTATATCAGGATACTTTGTGCCAATTGTGTTTGGGATTGCTGTGGTTGCAGGACTTGCATGGTTAATCTCAGGTGAATCAGTAGCCTTTTCATTAACAATTTTTATTTCAGTTTTAGTAATTGCTTGTCCATGTGCTTTAGGACTCGCCACGCCAACCGCAATCATGGTTGGAACCGGAAAAGGTGCTGAATATGGGGTTTTAATCAAAGGTGGAGAAGCACTAGAGACTACTCATAAGGTTAACGCAATCATCTTTGATAAGACTGGAACTATCACTGAAGGGAAACCTCAAGTTACTGATGTCATAATAACCAATAGTTTTAATGAACAAGAACTATTAAGAATTGCGGCTAGTGCCGAGAAAGGTTCAGAACATCCTCTAGGTGAAGCCATTGTTAAAAAAGCTCTTGATGAAAAACTAGAACTTGTTGGACTTGAAAGTTTTATGGCTATCCCTGGTCGAGGAATTGAAGTAAAAATTGAAAATAAGACAGTATTACTTGGAAATAAGCAATTAATGGATGAAAAGAATATATATATAAATTTACAAAAAGAAGCAGATGATCTTGCTAATTCAGGTAAAACACCAATGTTTGTGGCTGTTGAAGGAGAACTTGCTGGAATAATTGCAGTGGCTGATGTCTTAAAATCAAATAGTAAAAAAGCAATTAATTTACTACACAAAATGGGTCTTGAAGTAATTATGATTACGGGCGATAACCAAAGAACCGCTGAGGCTATTGCTAAAGAAGTGGGAATTGACCGGGTGTTAGCAGAAGTATTACCTGAAGATAAGGCGAATCAAGTAAAAGCGCTCCAAGCAGAAGGTAAAAAAGTAGCAATGGTTGGCGACGGGATTAATGATGCTCCAGCTCTTGCTCAGGCTGATATTGGTATTGCGATTGGATCGGGAACTGATGTTGCAATTGAATCTGCAGATATCGTTTTAATGAAAAGTGATTTAATCGATGTTGCAACCGCAATCCAACTAAGCAAAAAGACTATTCAAAATATTAAACAAAATCTATTTTGGGCCTTTGCTTATAACTCATTAGGAATACCGATTGCGGCTGGGTTACTCCATGCTTTTGGTGGACCTTTACTAAACCCAATGATTGCAGCAGCAGCTATGGCTTTTAGTTCTGTTTCAGTTGTTTTAAATGCCCTAAGATTAAAAACTTTTAAACCATTTCATTAAGATTTAATAAATAAAAGCCATATATTTGTGGCTTTTATTTATTTTTATTCAAGATAAAAATGGGGAAAGATATAGTTATATATAGTGTAGTTAGATAAAAAATATATATGGATTGTATCATTTGCAAAAAAACGTCAGAAGTGGTAAAATAAATAATAATAAAGAGGAAATAAGTATTATGAAAAAAAATATAGTTAAAAACATTTTTATAACAATTTTAATGACATTTATGCTAGTTGGTATTAGCGGATGTACAACA
>DUOG01000132.1 GCA_012838945.1 Acholeplasmataceae bacterium
CGCCACGACTTTTCAGTAAAATGGACCTTCGGCGAGATGATTTTCAGCGGCCCCAACTCCGGTGCGGCTTGGGCGCTTTCCCAGGTTATCGATGCCTACAAGGGCATGGCAGAGCTGTTGGCGCCGCTGCACCGCCAGCTCAAGGGAAAAGAGCTGCCGGTCAGGATCCTTTACGGCACAGCAGCACACATGGACGTGCCTGATTGCTCTGTTGACCTGGTCTGCATTGACCCCCCGTACTACAATAATGTGCAGTACGCCGAGCTTTCTGACTATTTTTATGTGTGGCAGCGGCGAACCTTACGAGATCTTTACCCGGATATTTTTCGCCGCCGGCTCACCAATAAAGGCGATGAGGCTGTCGCCAACCCTGCCCGGGACGGCTCTGCCGCGGAGGCCGCCCGTGAATACCAGCGGTTAATGGGCGAAATTTTTACTGAATGCCGCCGTGTTTTAAAAGACGAGGGGATCATGACTGTTATGTTTACCCATAAGACCCCGGAGGCCTGGGAAGCGCTGACCCGCTCGTTGATTGAGAACGGCTGGGCCATTACCAGCGCCATGCCTGTAGAATCTGAAGCTGCCGAATCCTTGCACCAGAAAGATATGGCTGCGGCGGCCAGTTCCATTTTCTTGACCTGTCGGAAGCGGGAAGCCGGACGCAGTACACCCGCTATCTGGAGCGGTTTCGGCGGTCTGGGGGTGGCGGAAAAAGTACGGGAAGCGGTGCGCCAGGGGCTGCACGAATTGGCAGCTTTGCAGTTGAATCCCGTGGATGAAATGGTAGCCGGTTACGGCCGCGCGCTGCATGTGCTCTCGGAAAACTGGCCGGTGCTGGATGGCGACGTGGAGGTCACCCCTATTCAAGCCATGACTGAAGCCAGCGCGGTGGTGGCGCAGTACCAGATCGAACGGATTACCAAAGGGCGGCTAAAGGTAGAGAACCTGGAGCCTGAGGCCGCCATGGCGTTAACCCTCTATGGCATTTTCGGGTTGAACTCCTTTCCGTTTGACCAGGCCCTGAATCTTTCCCGTTCGCTTTCAATCAAGCTGGAAGAAAGGTCTGCCGGATATGATTTGCGCGGCCGTATAATTGGCATCAATAACGAAAGGCCTGATAGAAGCGCACAGCGCAGAAATCCGGAAGAAGACGGTTTTTATGCTCCGTTGCTGCGCAGACGCGCCAAAATGCGCCTGGCGCTGCCTGAGGAACGCAACAGTAAACGCCTGGAGAATCCTCAGACGGAATGGGATCTTCTTCAGGGTCTGATTATGGCTTACCGGGAAGGGGATGTGCCCGTGGCACGGGTATATCTGGAGCGCCATGCTGCAGGAAAACAGGGGGTAATCCTCGATCTGCTCTCCGTCTGGACTAGGGAGATGAGCCGCGATGATCTGCGCCGGGAGGGCGAGGCGTTGCTTTTTGGTCTACAGTGATCAAGCCATGGTTTTCTGTATGTGAGGAGAGCGCGATGGTAGATAAGCTTGAAAATGAAGAGAAAGGCCTGCGCTCCAGGCGCTGGCTTCTTTCTTACAAGACATCCTCTACGATTATTGAGGGACGGCCGGTGGAGATGCTGCACGATTTCTATCTCCCGGCTCTTCGCTTGGCCGTGAGCTATGACCGGGTGGCGGGTTATTTTCGCTCATCTTCCCTGGCAGCTGCCTCCCAGGGTTTTTCTGCATTTGTAGGACGGGAAGGCAGGATGCGTCTTATCGTTGGCGCCGATCTGGATCCCCAGGATGTACAGGCTATCCTGGCCGGAGATGCAAAACGGCTGGCCATGCAGTTGAATCGCCAGCTGGGGCAGCCTGCCGATTGGCCGGAGGAGGAGCGCAACGGCGTAACTTTGTTGGCCTGGATGGTTGCTCATGAATACCTGGAAGTCAGGGTTGCCTTCCGCGTTCACAGCAACAGTGGCGATCCCCTGCCTTTTGAATCCGTGGAGGATGGCTATGTCCATGAAAAGTGGTTTGTTTTAGGCGACGAGTTTGGAAATCGTCTTTATGGTGCCGGGACTTTGAATGAATCAAAAACAGCCTTAACTCTTAACGCAGAAAATATCGATATTCATTGTGACTGGTGGGGGGAAACGGATCGACTCAGGGTGGAGAGTGCTTCTGCTGATTTTGAGAATTTGTGGGAGGGGCGGGTTCCCCATATGAAGGTAATGACGCTGCCCGAAGCGGTGCGGCAGCGGTTGGTGCAGCTGGCTGAAGGGGTGGAATACCCGATGGAGGTGGACGGTAGCAGCGCTGCTGTTTTGGATGTTCCATCTCCGCCGGCCCTGGAACGCCTTCGGTTTGCTGTCTTGAAAGATGGCCCCAGGCTGCCGGGAGGAAGGTTCGTAGGTATGGAGACAGCACCGGTAGCACCCTGGCCGCACCAGGAGATCGTTGCCCGCCGCTTGGTGGAAGCGTGGCCACACTCTTTTCTGTTATGTGATGAAGTGGGGCTGGGCAAGACTATTGAAGCGGGGCTTGCTTTCCGGTCGCTTTACCTTTCGGGTCTGGCCCGCCGCATTCTCATTGCGGCACCGGCCAGTCTTACAGAACAGTGGCAGCGCCAGATGGCCTCTAAACTTTTACTCTCTTTTGGCAGAGTTCTTCCCGGGACAGCAATACGCCACGCCTACATTTTCCCCATGCCTAAGGAGCAGGCAGCTGCTTCTCTTTTTGAGCCGGATTTGACAATTATCTCTACAGGTCTGCTGGTTCGGGATGAACGCAGAAAGTTTCTTATGGAAGCAAAAACTTTTGATATTGCTCTTGTAGATGAAGCCCACAATGCCAGGCGGCAGAACCCGACTCGTGGCCCGGGAGGCTATCCTATATTCGGCCAGCTCTACACTACTTTGCGGGACGGGCTGCGCCAGAAATCGCGCAGTCTGTGGTTGGCTACGGCAACGCCGCTGCAGATTGATCCGGTGGAGCCGTGCGACCTTTTAGCCCTGACTAACCGCGTTGGTGCATTTCAGTTTGATCCTACCCTAACCCTGCAGTATTACGATATTCTTTACCGGATAGGGCAGGGTGAGGAGCCCAGTAAGTATGACTGGGACTTTTTACGGCGGGCGATAAAGGCGCTCCAAGGACAAGATCCGCTGCTCTGGCAATATCTGCAGGAGAGCGTTATGGATGGTCGTATAAGGGCCGCGGTACGGCAGTGGCTAGAGCACAAGCGGGTGCCGCGTGGTAGAGACCGGGCGCTGATCTGCCGGTTTATTTTCAGTGCGGCACCGCTTTCACGGGTCATGCTCCGCCATACCAGGGGGTTGTTGGAGATTTACAAGGATAATGGCCAGCTCCATGAAAACCTGCCCAACCGTCATATTCTCAAAATCCCCCGCATTGTTTTTACCGCACAGGAGCGTCGAATATACAACAGTTTGGAGCAGTATTGCGAAGGGCTATCCCGAAAGATTACTGCGCATGGAGACAGCAACGCCAGGACCATGATGGGCTTTTTATTGAACTTTTTAAGACTTCGCTTTGCCTCTAGCCTTTATGCTCTCCGGGAAACATTGAAGCGACGTCTGGAGAAGGTGGAAGCAACGCTTCAGTATCAGGTGTGGGTAAAAGAGGAGAGCAACCTGGACGAATCGTCGATCGAAGAGCTGTTTTTTGAGTACGAGTATGAAGATGACCGGGTGGGTGTGGAGTCTCTTTTAAAGAACAGAACACAGGCTGACCTGGCTTGGGAACGCGAGGAGCTGCAAAAAATGCTCCGGGAGCTGGCCGATCTAACAGAGCCTTCCTCTAAGATGCAGGAACTGTTAAAAGTTTTGGATGACCGTTGGGATAAAAGCAGTGGGCGTATTCGCCAAACAGTCATTTTTACCCGCTTTTATGATACCCTAGTCGATATTGTCAACCGGCTGCGTCAGAGAAATCCCCAGATGCTTATCGGCACCTATTCCGGCAAAGGAGGGGAATATTTTGATCCGCAGGCGGGAGGTATGAAAGCTGTTCACCGCGATGAAGTCAAGGAGCGTTTTTTGCGCGGTGAGATTGATATTTTGGTCTGCACTGATGCCGCCGCGGAAGGACTGAACTTGCAGACAGCCGATTTGCTAGTTAACTTTGACCTGGGATGGAATCCCATGAAGGTGGAGCAGCGCATCGGCCGTATTGACCGCATCGGTCAAAAACACACGGATATCTATGTTTTAAATCTCTGTTATGCTGATAGCATTGAATATATTGTCTACGGACGTTTGTTAAAACGTCTAGCTGATGCCAACATGATTGTGGGGACACAGCAGTTTTCTTTGCTGCCTGTAGGGCCGGATGATTTCCAGGCGTTGGCCGAAGGAAGTATAACCCCGGAAGCTCTGGAAGCCCAGGCGCGAGAACGGATGGAAAAGCAGCACCGGCACTTGGAACGGATGGAGATCAACCCTGCTGAACTTTACCAAATTTATAGGCGCAAGGCCCAGTCTGAGGGCAGTTGCCCTACTCCGGTGAACCTTTCTTCAATCTGGGAGGCGCTGAGCAGCTCAACGTACTTGCACAGCCTGGGATGTAGAGTATCCCAAAAGGAAGGCCAAGATATATTTATTGTTAGCGGGGTTGATGGTGTGCCGGAGGGCACTGTTTTAACTGTATCGCGGGATCTCTTGGAAAAAGGGCTGGTTGAAAGCCAAAACCCGGTTCATTTTGCCTCCTATGGAGATCCGCAATTTAACGCTTTGATGGAAAAGGTTACCAAATTTGATTTGCCTGCATGTGTGAGGCGGATTGTTGTGCCGGTTTCCGGGATGGACAGGGTAATCATGGTCGCTTATGCTGCTGTGGAGCTGACAGACGGGGGTCTGCGTAAGATCCGCTTTATTCGATGCTGGAATGATCTTGAAAACTTAAACCTGGCAGAAGAAGAAACCCTGGCAGAGGAAGAGATTGAAGCGCTTAAGCAAGAACTCCAGCAGATAGCCAGGCAGGAGTTCGAACCTTGCCTTGCCGCGGAGCGCATTGAAAAAGAGAATATTAAAGCCGCTTTGGCCCAGGAGATGCTCTCCTTGCTGGTAATACACAGCCTTCTGAGAGGGAAGGCAAGCTTTGTCGGGGAAGGAGCGTTGTTCTGGCCGCTGCTGGAGGAAATTGAAGCGTTATTTGAGGAACGTGAACCTATTCTCGCCGATGATCTCCCAGCAGAGGTTTTGAGAACGGTAGCAGATGATCTTCTTTTCGATTCACAGGTTCCCACGCTGGGGGACAAAGTCCACCTGTACACACCACGGGTCCTGGGCAGATCGGCTCTTGATGCCGGGCGCCGTATCGCGGATAGTATGAAAGTAGGAAAAAGCGAACTGAGCGTTGCTACAATGCTGGCCCGTTTAAAGCGGGAAGCAGATGAACGGCAGCTGAAGTTGAACCGAAGATCGTAAATATAAGGCAACATGCTCCTAATTTCCAGGCCGAGCTCAAGCAGATATTGGCTGATTTGAACCTTTCCGAGAAGCTAAAAGTTGAATGACGGGATAGGGGGTTTTGATTATCCAACACCGCAGTGATGTTAAATTTGCC
>DUOG01000104.1 GCA_012838945.1 Acholeplasmataceae bacterium
AGGTAAATGATCAAGAAATACCGTCGCGTCTTGCTTTTTCTCGTTGGGAAAGCACCGATGATTTGACAGCAGACCAATATAAGCAAATGGCCTTATCAGAATATTACTTTCAAAATGATGTTGATGGTTACTTATATACGATGGTTGCTCCTAAGGCACGAACCAACCGCTATTCATATCGCTCCGAGTTAACATTCTATGATATTCCAGAAAACACTATTATAATTGATATGCCAGGTTATGGTTGTAGACTGCTTGATAGAACCTTAGAACTTTTTGATCAAGGACCGAGATATGAAGGTGAAGAAGTAGATTACTTTTTTGTGTCGGAAGATTTAGAAGTAAAACTTGATTATAAAGAGTTTTATCGAGAGAATTATTCATATGCTGAAACTGGAGAAATATATACTAATCAACCAATAACCAAGGAGCCAATGAGGCTAACTGATTATCTAAAAAGATTTCATTTAGATCATATTACCTTCTACAAGGTTGATGTAGAGGTATTGTTACAAAAACATTTAGATGAATATCTAGGACTAAAGTTTAATTTTGACTTAAACCACGTTAGCCGAAGGGAAATGTTAACCACTTATCAAACGATGGCTTTAGTATTTAAGGTTGATTTTGAACCTGGAACAACTACTAAAGTTGAGGTAACTTATGATGTACCTATCAGTGTATTAACCTTTCCTAAAGACCGTAACACATATTTAGAATTTGAATTTGTGAATCAATATGATAGTCTTTGGGGAAATGTTTCTAATGCTGAAGTGACGATAATCACCGATGAAAAAATGTCTAATAGCACTTTAAATTACAATGAAGAAAATAACAAGTATCTTTTTGTTTTAGATACTAATAAAAATATTGAAGTAGTGACCTTTATAAATTCGGAATACCGATTCTCTAGTTGTTTCTTGTTGAGTCGCTCATTGCCGATTTGGTATTATGGTTTATTTGTTATGATACCTTTAATTTTATATCGAAGGAAAAAGGGATAAAGAGAAGGAATTAATGTATACGGTAGAAAGTATGAAAAAATGCACAGTTTGGGTGGAAACCATTTAAATTATTAGACAACTACTTATTATTATAGTACAATGTAATAAAGGAAAAGAAACTCCTTTTGTTCTCGGAGTTTCTTTTTTATTAAGGAATGGTGAAATAATGAGTGAAGTTTTATATGATAAAATGCTAAATATTAAATCAAGTGGAGTGAGAGAATGGTCAGAAGAAGAAAAACATTATAATCGTTATGAAGCTACTCCTTATTTTGCTTTGGAAAAATTGTTTAAAGAGATTACAATTAATCCATTAGATAGATATTATTGACTTTGGTTGAGGTTTAGGAAGGGTTGACTTTTATGTTCACAATCGCTTTGGGATTGAGGTAAAAGGGATTGAAGGAAATCACAATGTTTATAAGGAACTAAAAGAAAATTATCGCCGATATCAAAGTGTTCATCACAGCAAAGCTCAGTTAAACTTTGTTTATGTGCTTGCTGAAGAGTATATAATTGATGATGTGTCAAATATCTTTTACTTGTTCAATCCTTTTTCAAGTGTCGTCTTTGA
>DUOG01000105.1 GCA_012838945.1 Acholeplasmataceae bacterium
ACATCAACATTTATATTGTTATTTTTTACCCATTCTTCTTTTTTTTCTAAGTCTTTTAAAATGGTGATTTCTATTATTTGAAATCATTTTATTTTTATCTTTTGCATTTTTATGATTATTCAACATAGGATTTCATCAACGTCTATGATAGGCTGTTCTTCAGCAAGCATATCAAGATTTAACAATTCACATATATACTCACCATCGGCAGATACCGAAGGGAAAAACATAAGTCTATTTGCTTGAAATGTTGTTTCGTCAAATAATCCTTTCCAACTTTCGCTTCGTGTGTTCTCAATACCATAGGCTATTCTTCTTCCTAAAGCCTCATATTCGTCCGCATTTACTTCTCTCGATAAAGGTGCAATTATTCGATATCTATTTTCGTCAGGATTGTGACTGTGTGTTGTATGGACTATACAATAGAAGTGAACGTTTCGCTTGATGTAATCTAATACGTTTGGACTTTTTGTATCAATGTCCAGTGTCAACAACTGTCTTGTGATCCTAATACCGTTTATACGTTTGTTACCTTCAGTTTCGCCACCAATAAATCCACCAACGTCTTTGATATTAAGTTTGGTCATTTTATCAGCACTTGTGTATTCACTGTATTTTTCTCTTGTTCTTTTAACCTTATTTTTAAAACCGAAGTATATTTGCTCAAACGTTTTTTCAGTAAGAACTCCTTCAGTCTTATAAGGGTTTTTAAAAGTGGTTATTTTGTATGTTTTATCAGTCATCTTTGCCACCAATTATCCAGTTTGCTCTTGCTACACATTTGTCTTTAAATGCACAATATTTGCAAGCCTTTTCGCTTGGATTATAAGTAAGTTCGTTCTTACTAATAGCATCGAATATTTCAAACTTGTCAATGAAAAAGTCATACACTTGTTCCCTTGTAACTACTTCAGTTTTAAGTTTACCTTTTTGAAAGATAGATAAGCGGAATATTTCAACATGCGGGTGTTTCATTAAAACGCTATAAGCATAAAAAGTAATTGTTCATTATCTTTCGGGCTTATATCATTGTTTCCAGTTTTTAAGTCAATGATACTTGTGATTTTCTTTCCTAATACAAGAGCATCAATGATTAAATTGATTTGATTGCCATAGATTTCAATTGGTTCTTTCTCTTCAACACGTAAGGTGTCTGCTTGAATTAAATTATACTCGCTCATAACCGCTTGAACATAACTATTGATAAGGAATTTTTCGTAATCTCTAAAATTATTTTCAATCTCAAACAAGTGGGTTTCTTTTTCAAGTAACTTTCTTTCGCCAAACTCATGTAAAATGTTTCCGCGAATAGTCCACGGCGTTTCAACGAACTCGGTATCATATTCTAGTGATTTGGTGCATTTAAGATATCTATGTGCTTTACTAGGTGATAATTTATACATTTCACATTCATCCTTCCTTTCTTCAAATTTTAGATAAATAAATAGCCGATTTATTTTGCGTCGTTCGGCAAACATGACTCGAAAGAATGAACGCT
The DNA here is from genome assembly GCA_012838945.1 of Acholeplasmataceae bacterium. GTDB lineage: Bacteria > Bacillota_I > Bacilli_A > ML615J-28 > CAG-313 > DUOG01. The sequence goes on from DUOG01000105.1 coordinate 1,499, forward strand.
TTACCTAATTATCAAATACAATTCTTTAAGTTTTTCTTCAGGAAGTGAAGTAATAACTTTTTCATTGTTTTCTTTCAAGTATGCTCTAATCGCGGTAGCCTTTTCGGCACCGCCAGTTAGAAATTGAAGTTTGATTTCGTTTTCAATGTCTTCACGTCTGTCGGGAATGATTACACCTAGACCACTAAGTATTTTAGGTTCTTCTTTAACTTCTTTAACCTCTGTGGTTGGTTCTTCTAAATCATCCATAACCGATGCTTTTGGTTCTTCCTTCTTTGTTGCTTTAGTCACTTTTGGTTCAGCCTTTTCGACTTTTTCAATCTTTTCTCTAAAGTTATCAATGGATTTTACGGTTGCACCTTTATTTCTTAGTCTATCATACTTCGTGATATCCCCGTTAACCTTATAAACAATCACAACATCATCGGTGATTTCTTGTAAATAGTCTTCATTGAAGTAGTTGATAATTTCATCAAGTTCTTCAGGTGAATCACCACAATAGACAATAAACTCACTTGTTCTAAACGATCTTGCTTCAATGTTATATAGAAACTCTTTTGCTTCGTTCATGTCTAGTTTTATTTGGTTTCTTTTTGCTGACCTTTTTGATTTTCGAATTATATATATCATAATTTCACTCCTTTATATTTGTTTGGCGTTTTATTTCTTCCATAAACTTTTTTAAATGTTGCTTAATGCTGTATATTTCGCCACTTGTCAATTTGTGTTCCGTTTTTATTACATTTTTGTTGTTTGGTAACCTTAATATCTTATCGCATAACGCGTATGATATTTTACCATTAAATCTAATTTCTACATTATAATCATTAAAGTTGTTATCAAAGAATTTTGCATATTTGTTATTGGACGTTATCATAAGACCATACAAGTCATTCGACAAGTTGTTGTTGATATCTTTCTCTTGTGAATAGATACATATAAAGTAATGCCGACCTGACTTGTTATACTGACCGTTATCTTTCGCTAGGAAAATATCGAACGGTTCAATGCTAGAACGGTAAATTGTCTTCACCTGCTAACGTTGTAATAGGTCGTTGGTGTCCAAATACCCCGAACCTTGCTTGTTTGGTCTTATTTACTTTCCACCCTAGGCGTTCTATAGATTGGTAAATTAATTCTCTTTGATAACGGTTTATAGTTAAATCCTTTTGTCCTAAAGCAACTTGCCATATTTCAGGAACACATACTTTAGTTGCTGTTTCTAAATCTTCTTCGTCATACATGACATCGCCATTTTCATTCTTATCAAAATCATATTTTTGCATGTAGTATTTCATTTGTTCAACCGACATTGAATACCAAGATTTCGGTCGTTTCATTTCTAAATAACTGCTAATTCTACCAATAAAATCATTTTCAGCCAAGTTACTTTCGTTTGAACGTTCCCACCATGATAATTGTTCTTCCGTCCATTCAAATATATCATAACCAGAGTTATATAATTCTATGGCTTCTGCAAGGAGTTGATCACGATATTCTTGCGTAAATTTTGTTTGGTCTTTGATATAACATTCGTTTTGCTCAAGTCCACTGTCCATTACCAAGAATCGTCTATTACCTGTTCTATCTCGTAAAGGCGCATTATCTCGTTGGTCGAACCACCAAAAGCAACCCTACGTTTGATTTCAACGTTTCTACGTCCATAAGAACGTCTAAATTTATCTTCGGTTTTATCTACAAATGCTTTAATGCTTTCTTGGTCTGACATGTTCATACCAGCAAGTTCTTTCCATTCATATATCCAAATACCTTCAAGTTGTTCATAACTATCTTTTGCTTTGTTAAAGTCTATTTTGGTATCTGAATACAAGTGGTCACCAGATTTTGAAAAGTCAGGTGTTGCTAACTTCTTAAAGAATAAAGACTTCCCAATCCCTTGTTTACCTTTAATAATAAGTAGTAAATCCATCGGTGCGCCTGCTTCATAAATTCTTGATACTGCGCCGACTAACCAATGTTTGAATGCCACTCTAGTAAATGGATTAAGTGGAACTTTAAAGAAATCGTTGAAGAAAGTTTCAATACGAGGTTTCTTATCCCACACTAAACTATCAAACCAATCAATTACTTTGTTTTTTTGTATCTTATCTGCTTCAACAACTATAGCATCATCTATTTGCCTTTCACCACGGATATAAAATACTTATCCAAGAAACTACAAGAAAAAGTTTTAATGGTTATATCAAAGCACTCACAACGCTTATCAACGACCATAAAGACTTAATCAAGAAAATGATAACTGCAGTTGGTTTACAAGAAGGACTAGTTGAAGAAAATATAGAAGTGGTATATAATGAAACGATGGAACAACTAGAAACACATTTAAAGAAAGAAACTGAGGTGTTATAATGGGTAAAGCAAAAGTAGGCGACAAGATACAAATTATCGAAATGTTGGGTGAACCAAACTATACTGGGCGAGTTGGTATAGTGGAATTTATTGACGGTATAGGACAATTACATGGAACATGGGGTGGACTTGCTGTTCAAGAAGAGAATGACCGATACATAGTTGTCGAAGGTGGAGCAAAAAATTAAATTCAATGAAAGACGAAGAATTAAAAAAACTGAAAGAAGGTAAGTAGATATGCAAACTATAAAAGTCAAATATAAAGGAACAATTCTTGGCGGAAGAAAATGCTATAGAGAAGTTCATCGAGGTAGATATTTTGTCTTCGAAGATGGCGTTTGGTATCTGGCATCAAAAGACTATGAAAAGTCTTTTAAAATACTCATGAAAATTGAGGTGGTTGAATGAAATGGAAAGACAAAGATGGTTTTTTAGCACAAATCAAAAATGAAGAGCGTTTTGGTATTTTTCTAGATATGGGAACGGGTAAGACTTCTCTTACCCTTGCTCTCATTGATCACAAGTTTTTCGTTGAGAATTATAAGAAGGTTTTGATTATCACACCAAAAGCCATATCACCAATCCGTTTTAAATTACTCTCAGATTCGAATAAAAAGCTTTTAACAATCCTACAAGAGAAGAATGCATAATCATCAATATCTATAACACTTTTGGGTATAAAAATAGATGATATATATTCTCCAAAAAAAAACATTCTTATTAATTTTTGTTAATTCGCAGTATTTATCCTCGAATTTTACCTTCTCAGGCAAAATGAATGTTTTTGGATAGGCATATTCTTTATCAGCGTTTATAAACGCAAGTTCTGCTTTATCATCATTCATAAAATAACACAGTTTTTGATCATCTTCACATGAAAATCTTGTGTATAGTTTAATTATTCCATGCTTAGTGTTGACATTATTTAAAGCATCAACATAAGTATCATGATTTGAAACAGTTAACCATTTTCTTATTAATTTTTTGTATACTCCTTTTTCTAATATTTTGATTAATGATTTTTTTATGATTCCTCCAAAACCACTAGACCCATAACCGACAATTAAATACATCAATCCAACTGAATCTTTTTCGGCTTGTTTCATTATTGCATCAATGTATTTCAAAGCGAATTCAAAGGTAACCTCTTCATTATTTAAATACTCTCTATATAAAGAGTATTTTTCTTTTTACCCTTTACAGATTTCATGGTGATTCCACAGTATTTGCATGTGCTAAACAATAAATCTTCTTCGTTGATTTTTGCAAGTGTATATCTCACCGCACTCGCAGTCATAGATAACTCTTTGGCGATTCTTTTATATCCATATCCCAGTTCTTTCAATTCGTTTATCTTATTTCTTAAATCGTCATTCATAAGATCAACCTCCTTCACTAGTTAAATGGCAAGGTTTGATCCTGTTTGCCGGTAAATATGATACAAAGCAAAAAAAAATAGGATCCAAAAGGATCCTAGTAAGTTTAAATATTTGTAATTCAATGCTTCTAATTTTCAGTTATCAATTTTCTTCTGAATGGATTCAATACTACTAAGGATAGTATCCATGTCTTCTTTACCTTCCCCAGTCTTCTCAATTAGTGCTTTTGCATTCAAGTAATAATCAAGGGCATTCTTATAATCATTCTTAAAAAAATAAGACTTACCTAATAAAGCAGTAAAATACACTAAATCGCTTTTTTGATCATCGTATCTAGTTAACTTCACATAATCTAAACCCATTTTATAGAATAAAATTGCATTATCATAATACTTTAAATCCCTTGCATACATTGTAGCTAATTCATGGCAAAAGAAAATAATCTCTGTCGGTTTACTATTTTCGCTAATATTTAACACATAATAAGTACACTTCTGAGCCATTGCTATATCTCCATGATTTCTTTCATAAAAATCATGTAAAATGAGAAATCCAGATTTTAGTGCAGTAACATCTTCATTTCTAATTTGAAAACTACTTTTCTTGAATATTGTTCTCAATTTATTAATCCAACTCACTTTACCCACCTACTTTTCATTTTCGTTTACTAAAATGTATCATCTTAGAATTCTATAAATTAAAAATTTTAATAGGCCCAACCCCAGAACAACACCACTAAGTACTAATATTGCATCATTTGTCCACAAATATGATTCGAGCGCTCCTTTATACTCATAATTAACGAACGCGAATAGTAAGTGAATAAATCCAATGATGACAACTAATATAAGCATTACTGTTCTATATTTAATGATAGATGAAGGGGTTTCCAAAGTTCTCAGTGCCATTTCGACTGGAATACCAGCTCTTCTATATGTGTTGAAATGCTTAATAATGCGAATAACTGATGGTAACGAAAATACCCATCCAACTAGTGCATGCGAAATTGATAATAAATGTAATAACCCGATCGATAACCCTACCCATACTCCAAACATTCTGATGCTAGTAATAAATATAATTAGATGAAAAAAAGTACTGAATAAAATAACACCTCTATGAAATGGTATTTCTATCTCACTCTGTTCCCTCGCCAACTGAAACCAAATTTCAGTTCCAAAAAAATAAATTACTAAAAATATAAGTTCAAACATATTTTCTCCTTTTATTTAATATTAAACAAATAGTACTTGGTGATTATGGAATGTCCACACTTTTTTAAACAGTTTTAGAATAGACATTGCTATTCCTGTAATTAATGGTCGACATATAGCCCAAACTGCTATGTAATCTTTATTTGTTATAAATGGTGTTAACTTCATTTGGAAATATATGTAGCAAATCAGGCTTTAAGATTTTTATTTTAGTATTGTCTTTTAATTTATCGGGTTTTTCCCCGTTAGTTTGGGTATTCCCGCAATCAAATCCGCGATTTGTAAAAAGTAATAATTTTTTGAATCTGCCATATCTAGACTTATTACACCTGCAATATGGTTTTTTAGCCATGTCTTAAAGTTTTCTTCTTCAACTTTATCTAGTGATACATTATCTAGCAATAACTTGTATTGATCATCTACCTCAATAAGGCTACTTCTCTTCATATCCTGCAACATCCATTGAATAACTTTATTATACCTAAAACTCTTTTTCGAGTAGAACTGCATGATGGACGACGATTTGGTATCGATGATATAGATAAATGATTTTATGTATTCGCATTCTTTAATGTAAGTCAATATTGAACCATATATCAAATTATGATCATTTTTTGAGTTCGTCATTTTTGATGATTTAAACTCATCAATCTTCAAAATATCCAAATATTCTTTTAGAATAGGAACTAATTTGCTTTTAATTACTTCTAAATGTGTATAATCATAAATTATACCACCCAATGTAAAGTATCTATCTTTATCTTCTTTTGAATCAATCACTCCTGACTCATCAATTATAATCACCTTATATTTTTCCATGGTGATTCTCTTAGTCATATAAAATATGTGGATTCAGTTCTGATGGACTTTTCCAATTAATACCATAATCTCTTTTTAATACTTTCTTTTGCATTTGCCAAAGAACATGACAAAACCCTGTACCCATATTCATTTCTTTTAATGTCTAAGGTTGTGAGATTTAATACAATTTTAGCACCCCTACCTTCAAATCGTGTAAAATTTTTAGCACCCTAGTGTCATATCGTGTAATTTTTTAGCACCTTTGCATCAAATCGTGTAGATTTTTAGCACCCATAAATTATGGGTTAACTAAGTGGTCAATAAAAAATACGTTAGATTTGCCTATACAGTCCACTAAAATCTTATAGTATAAAAGCAATTATTATTCCAACAATAGTTCCAAGTAAAATGAAGATAGGTAATAGGTTAACATTCTCTTTTGTGACTGCGTTCTTTAATGTTCTTTCGAGTTGTTTCACTTCTGGTATTTCTATACCCATTTGAGATTCCATTATTGCAATCAGCCTTGATTCATAATTATTTATTTCTTGTAGTTCATCGGGAGCTATTTCAATTTTTAATTTTTCAATGAGTGCAAATTTTGTCTGTGTACTTTCCTGTACTTTTTCTAATTCAACTTGTAATAATTGTTCTTCTTCTTTCATTTTAGATAAAACAAAGTCTAAATTTGCTCTATTTTTTATTTCCTCAATATGTTTTTGCGCATTTTTTTTATTGTAATAATTTGTCTGGTTCTCAAGTCAAGTGACTGATTATATATCTCTTTATACAAAAATAAAATTTGATTCTTAATATCTCTTAGTTGTTCTGAGTCATTTAATGTTAAGTTTTCCATTTATAATCTCTTTTCTTTATTAAATTCATCATAGTCGTACTCATCATCATAATCATCATATTGAGATTTGGTATAACCATATCGGTCAATAAGCATTTTAGTAACATAAAAGTCTAACACTCTATCACCAATGAATTCTAATACTTCATTATGTTCTGTTCCATTTTCTTCTGAATAAGACTTTCTTGTGAAAGCTTGAAGCAGCAAATCTGTGTTCTTAAAATAGTAACTACATTTTCTTTGAACATCATCGATGTGTTCTTTTAAATCCTTCATTTGATTTCCTCCAATTATTGTCAATAACTATTATTTTATACGATAAAAAATGCCATCTTTATTAAATGAATTATAACATTTTTAGTGTACATTAACAATAGAACGTTGGCCTTTATTTAATTAGATATGTCCATTAAACTTAAATGTTACACTCTTGTCTCTATTAACAACTCCATTTTCAACCATTAACATCCAGATAAGTTTGTTCCATTCACTCAGCTCGTCTTCAGTTTTATACATTGTATTTAAAAATGCATTCATTCTTATAGCTTTCGATTGTTTTTCTTGTTTAATTTCTAAGAGTCTGTCCAGGTCCTTTTGTAAACCTTCATGCCTCTTTAATAAACTATTGTATCTTTGGTTAAATTCATCATCCTTTAAATTTGTTTTGGAGTTTTCATCAATAGCTTGTTTAGCTAAGTTAACTAATACAATAAGTTCCTCATTTGTTTCATTGATTTTTTTGTCTATATCACCAGTGTCGGTTAATAATTTTATAACACTCTCTAAATCATCTTTTATTAATTCCTTATCATCCATAGTGAGGTTATAAGCTCTGATAAATTTTTCTTTTATTTCCAATTCCGACAAGTGAGGTGTCTTACACTTTTTATTTCCTTTTCGGAATTTTTTATTACATTGATATACATATCTTTCATACTTTGTATTAGAGTGCCATTTCTTTCTTCCATAAAATCCACCGCAATCTTCACATATAAGCTTAGATGCAAAAATATCAGAAGCCGAGTACTTAGCTCCCATTTTTTCTCGTCTTTCCAATTCCACTTGAACTAACTCCCACATATCCCTATCTATTATTGCTGGATGACTATTTTCTACATAATACTGTGGCTTTTGTCCTGTGTTCTTTACAACATTCTGAGTCAAGAAGTTATCTACATATGTTTTTTGAAGTAAAGCATCACCTTTATATTTTTCATTTGTAAGTATAGAGATTATATTATTAGTCTGCCAATTAGTAGATCTTCCTGAAGGAGTTTTTACTTTTTCTTCTCTTAGCACTTTTGCTATACCAGTCGGCGTTTCCCCTTCAACCAAAAACATTTTATAAATACGTTCAACTGTCTTTGCTTCCTCTTCAACTATAACTATCTCATCCTCAACCTTTTCATATCCTAAGAATCTACTATAAGCAAACGATACTCTTCCTTCTTTGAAAGCTGCCCTTTTTCCCCACTTA
>DUOG01000106.1 GCA_012838945.1 Acholeplasmataceae bacterium
ATTGTTGCAGTTAATTTAACTGTAACATCTTCTGCACCGCGAGTAACAACACCCTCTGCAGTGAGAACGTCTTCATTGTCAGATTCCCAAGCGATGGTTGCGTCATGAGCACCAGTCAATGGTAATACTAAATTAGAAGTAATTTCTTGGTTCTCTTTTACTGGAAGAGCAGCAGCAACTGCTTGAAGTTTTTCTTCAATAGTCATATCAGCTACTTGATATTCGCCTTCGTTACCAGCAAATACCATTCGCCATATGCCTGTGCCATCAGTTTTAGAGATACCATAGAACCATAAGTTAAGAACAACTTTTTGGTCTTTTAATTGTGCTAATACAGTTGTATTAGATTGATAAAGTGCTAAATGATTTCCGTTTGCATCTTCTAACGCATAATATTTATTGTCAGAAGGATCTTTAATAACAGTTCCTTCAACTTGAATATATGAGCCCCATAAATCAGTTGTTTTGAAGTCAACAGCGTGAATTTCTTCAATAGTCATTTGAATAGGTGTTAATGGATTAGCATTTCCTTTTGAAACAACTTGAATAAGTTCTGCACTTTGCATTTGAGGAGTGTAGTTAAAATCAGAACGCTTACCAATAACAATTACACGGTCGCCATTTTCATAATCTTTAGTTGTGAAGTAGTATAGTAATACTGAATCACCATCATCGTCAACTAAGTACGCACCTTGATTATATCTAAATACTATACCTTCAAGAACTACTAATTCATCCTTTTCAGCAGCTAAGAAATCAGCAACTTTTACAGGAATTAAAGGCTTAACTGTGATTACATATTCTTTAACTAATGTATATTCACCAACAGTAATTGATACTTTAACTTTAGCTTCAGAAGCTTCAGCAACTACTTGCCATGTTAAAACGCCTTCCTCGATAACAGCATTGTCATCTAGAGCTTCCCAAACAATTGTAGCACCATAAGCAGTGTTTTCTGCTGGTAATGTTACAGTTGTTAATGAAGTAGCTGTTAAGTCACCGAATAATTTAGCAAGATCTTTTTCAACTAATTCAGCTTTGTCTTCATCAGTGAATGATGGAGCTTCTGCTAATTCAATTGAACCTTCAGTTTCTGAATAATCACATGTCCACATTGGAATACGATCATCATAGTAGTAAACTGTGATTGTAATATTTACATATTCATCAACGAAATCAGCAAGGTTAGTTTGATCAGCGATATATCCACGATAATAAAGTTGAATCTTATCGCCAGTATGTGGATCTGATAAGTAATAGTTCCAGTATGATCCTTCTTGCACGTATGTTAAAAGTGCATATGTACGGAAACGACTTCCCGGTAATAAAGGATCAGCTTTATCAGTTAAAGCAATTTCAGATACTGAAATTTCTTCAGGTTCTGGAAGTGGGTTACCATTTGATACAACAGAATAACTTACTTGTCCGCCAGAAGGTTTTGTAACTTGGGTAGAACCATAGTAATTGCCTTTAACACCGTAAACAACAACTTCATCACCTAAGTTTAATTTGCCTTCTTCATAACTTGCATATACGTAGATAGTTCCAGTGTCGTCAGTAACAAAGAATCCACCTCTATTATCACTGAATAAACCAGTAACGATACCTTGAATTCCAACTGTTTTGTCTAATTCAAATTCAGGATCTTTTACTTCAGCAATAGTTAAGATTGTTTCATCTTCTCTAAGTGCTAGAACAGTGAATTCAAATTCTTTAGTCACTGATACAATGTCAGTTGTTTCATAGCCATCTTTATCAATATAGCTATATTCACGGCTAGCTGTAACCGTTAAGACAACTGTTTTGTTGCCATCTTCGAAATTAGGGCGTTTTACTCTTGCATCTATAGCATCACCTGCATCAACAAGTCTAATAACTTCTTCATCAGAAGTTTCCCATGCGAAGTCTACGCCATAAGTAGCATTGCGTTTTACCAACGTGAATGAGTTTACAACCTCATCATAATTAGCAAAAATAATTTTCGTCAATGCTTCATTAACTCGATCACTTGCTTCACGGCGTGCTTGCACTGCTGGTGAAGGTTCACAAGCGCCCAATGCAAATACCGCAACAAGAATCGCTATAATGCCAAGAAACTTAGCATTTACTCTTTTTAATATTGACATTTTCTCCTCCTATAATTTTTTATTATTTTTATTTATTAACTAGTTAAGGTATTGGATGTCATTTAAATCTGTAAGCATTATTTGATATCTGTTGTTATATTCCGATACTGGACCAATTATATTAAATTTGACCCCAGTACCTATGAAAGCTATAAATTGTTCATGATCTTTAATACGATTATTTTCATTATCGAATAAGTTTACTTTACCATCAATGCGAATATCAACGCCTTCTTTAGTGAAAACTGTATAGCCACCACCATCTGATGTGTAACCATTACCTGATAATGTTAAACCTTGTACTTCAACTAATAGATTTACTATATCTTTATTGCTTATTTTTACTTCACTTGGCGCAAGGACAATCGGTTCTAATTCATGACCCATACCAATGATTTGAACTTTACTATTATTAACATCAGTGATTTGGAAGACACCGTTGAAATCTCCAGTTACCCCTTCAATAACAACACTGTGTCCTGGTTTAAATCCAGTGATTGGACTAAATCCACCATAAACATATACTCCATGCCATTTGCCATTTTCGTCTTGTTCTTGAACATAAGCGCTGTAACCGCCAGATTGTTGATATTGACCATATCCATAAACCCGGCTTACAATACCTTGAATACGAACTTTTCTACCTTTTGGAACATCTCTTAATTCTGCAATAGAAACTTCAATTCCTTGGCGAGAATAGTCAAAATCAGGATCTGGTTGTGAGCTCCATATTCTTAATTTAAATTTTTGTGTTCTTAAGTCAGCATCATAAAATACTTGTTCATATTTTGAACCAGAAAGGCCTTTAGTTGAAGAATAAGACTCTTCAACGATTTCTAGGTTTAGCAATCTGCCATCAACCCATACCCATGCCAAATAGCGATCATTGCTATCTTTTTCTGGTTTTTCTCCTTCTGATTCTAATACTATTTCTTTAGCTTGCATTAACTTTGTTTTAGTAAATAATGCTGCTTTTTCTCCCCATGGTTCAACACGATAGGTTGATTCTGGAGTATCAATAGCTAAGAAACGAACTGAGAAAGATTTAGACCCAGATCTAAAGATGGCTGTATCTCCATCGACAGGGCTAGCTAGTTGAACAACTCCTATACCGTCAGTTAAGAAATCTTTCCCTTCATATTCTCTTGTTAATTTTAATCCATCAGTATACGGGGTGCCCGGTTTTTCCGGTAGGGTGGTACCACCATTGTCACACCCTACCAAACCAATTACACCAAAGATACCGACAAGAAATAGTAGTATCTTTGTTTTAAAGTTTGTTTTCATATTATCTTAATTCAGCCATAGCATCTGCGTATGCTTGGTCTAATGTTTTACCTCCATATAATATAGCTTCAATTAGTAATCCTACTTCGTCACGACACTTAGAAGAGCCAGGGAAAGCATAATCAGTATAGAAGTAAGCAGATTGTTCATAACCAACTTTTGTAGATAATGATTGAATAGTTGGAATAAATTCTTTGTATGAAGGAACACCGTTTTCATCATAAACGATATTTCCAGATGTGTCTTTTAAATATTCGCCACGAATTTCATTACCTTCTTCATCAAGTAATACTTCGCCATTTTCTTTCTTAATTAACTCACCAAATAATTTAGCTTGATAAGTTTCAGAATTATAAGCACTGTATCTTACTGGGAAGTATGAAGTACCCATTGCCCATTTAAGAGTTGCTTCAGGGCCTGTTAAATATTTCATGAATAACCAACCAGCAAGTTCAACTTGGTTGTCAGCATGTTTGAATAATGTAACGTTTGTACCTTGTTGAATAACTTGTTTTACTCCATCAGCTTTTTGAGGAATTGGAAGAACTCCAACTTCAAAAGCACCTGCTGGGTCATTGTATGTTGCACCAGCACTTGAGCCAGTTGTCATAAAGACTTTTTCCGCTTTGAAAATGTCAGATGCATAGTTTGCTGAGTAGTGTTTTGCTGTTGCAACAATTCCATCTTTATATAGATCTAAGAAGTATTGAGTAGCAGCACGTGATTGAGCGTTATCGAATAGATATTCGCCCGCAGCACTTGTATATGCTCCACCCCATTGTTTAGTTAAAGTGATGAACATATTTGCTTCAGAGTCATAAGCAAATAATCTTGTATCTTCTTCAAAAGCGCTTGGATTTGCTTGGATTAGAGCTTTTAATTGTAAACCAACTTCTCTAATTCCTTCCCATGTAGTAGGAACTTCTAAATCATACTTATTGAAGAATGTTTTGTTATAGAACATTACTTCAGTTGATTTGTTGAATGGTAAACTATAGAAAGTACCTTTTGTATCATATACTGTACCTTCATGATAGAAGTTTTCAACGAAGTCGTCAACTCTATTTGCTTCATATTCGAAATCACCCGTACGATTTTCATCTCTTTCAGAGTAATCATAACCGAATGTTGGGTGTTTCATATATTCGTCTAATCCTCTAACTGCCTTACCTTCTAAGTATAGAGCTACGTGGTCAGGATAAGTTTGAGCAAGTGTAGGTTGATTACCAGCTGGAATTGCTTGGGCAATTTTGTCACGCAATTCGTTGTAACCACCTTGTGAATATTGAGAAACCACAATATTAGGATAAATTTTATTGAAGTCTTCGATAATTTCTGCAATTATAGCTTGATTCGCTTGACCCATAGCGTGCCAGAACACAACTTCTATGGTTCTGCTGGTGTCTAATGCTTCTGGAATATCTGGCTTGTCAGGAAGAACGTTTCTTCCACCGCCACCACCACAAGCAACCAATATAAGTAGACTAGTAAAGACAACTAATAAACTTAGAAATTTTTTCATCTTTTTCTCTCCTTCTTAAGATTTTTTTATTTTTTTCTAAAACTTTATAGTTTTAAGTTTTAGCCTTTGATACCGCTTCGAGATACCCCGCGCATAATGTATTTACGCAAGAAGATAAACACGAAGAGGAGCGGAAGAGTAACAACTGTTGTCGCTGCCATTTGTAAGTTTACTTGGCTTCGACCCTCATCAGAGGTAAAGGCCTTACGAAGACCATTAGTTATTAATCTCATATGTTCTTCATCAGCAACTAAGTTTGGCCATATGTATGAGTTCCATGCACCCATTACCTTTAAAATTGTAATAGAGATAATAGTTGGGGAAGCAATTGGAATCATAATTCTTAATAAATATTTGAAATCTGATGTCCCATCAACTTTAGCTGCATAATATAATTCATTTGGAATTTGTTTGAAGTTTTGTCTTAATAAGTAGATATAGAAGATACTAACCATAAATGGTACGATCATTGCTGCATAGACACCTATGTCATTACCAGGTGCTATCCATCCTAATCGAGAAACAGTAATATAGTTAGTAATAACCATCATTTCACCAGGAATCATCATAGTTGCCAAAAAGACGGTAAAGATTATATCTCGTCCTTTAAAATTCAAACGAGCAAAAGCGAATGCTGCAAGAATTGTAGTAACCAATGTACCGATTGTAGAAAGAACTCCAACAATCAAAGTATTAATCATATAGCGGCCAAAGCTAGCATAACGCATTGCATTAGGGTAGTTTTCCCATCTAACATCCTTCGGGAAGAAGGTTGGAATTAAATAATCAACTTCAACATTAGATTTTAAAGACGTGTTTACCATCCAATAGAAGGGAAGAACGACATATATAGCCATTATTACCAAAAATAGATAGATAAAGAAGTATTTAATAATCTTCCTTATTAGGACACGTTTTTCTAATTCTTTTACATTTCCTAAATCACCAGTCATAATTACGCCTCCTAATAGTGAACTCTCTTTTTACTCACGTATAGATTGACCATAGTGAACAACATAATTATGAAGAATAGCACAACTGCTCCAGCAGCCGCCCATCCCATACCGTTAACAACTGGGGTTGCCTTCATTCGGCTATATATATACCAAACGATTGTTGTCATCGTATATTGTCGTCCTATTGGCCCCGCTGCTTCACCAAAAATAGCAACTACCGATGTATATTCTTTAAACGCTCCGATAAAGGATGTGATTAATAGATAAGCTATTTGTGGAGATAATAGCGGTACAGTTATACGCATGAATACTCTCCAACGTGGTGTAGCATCGATTTGAGCAGCTTGGTAATACTGTTTATCAATGCCTTGTAAACCACTGAGTAAAATTAAAATTTTAAATGGAATCGAATTCCACACGATATATGTTAATAAAACAATCATCGAATTTAATTGACTTGGTTGGAAATCTTCGCGATAAGCGCCACCACCGCCAAGCCAGTTAACTGGATTAAGTCCAAATATTCTCAATATCTCATTGACTAGACCATTTTTACTGTTGAACATAACAGCAAAAACCATCCCAATCGCAATGGTATTAGTAACATACGGTAAAAAGAAGACCGTTGTTAGGAATCTTTGAACTACTTTAATCGAGTTTAACGCAACCGCAATCAATAGCGCTAGTCCAGTTGATAACGGAACTGATACAAACACTATGATTAGGGTGTTTTTAAAAGATCCAAGGAATCTTTGATGGTTAAATATTTGGACAAAGTTATCAAAACCCCATCCAGTAAACTCATTTGTCATGTAGTTGTAGTTTTCCTTAAACGCAATTAAGAAAGTACTAATTAAGGGGTAAAAGGTAAAGACCGATAGTAACGCTAAGGCTGGTAGTAAGTATAGCCAACCTCTCCAATTGTTTTTCGTTTCCATTAGAGAAGTCTCTTTCCAGTTTCTTTTTCAAAGATATAGCATTTGTTTGGCTTTACATCGGCTTTAATCAATTGACCCTCTTTGACATTGATATCGGAATCGACAATTGCTCTGAAGGTTTTATTTACAACATTTTCATTGTAAACTACTAAAGAGATATCGCGCCCAATATGTTCTACTATCTTAACATCTAGCGTTAAGGCCCCATCATTCTTAACAACATAACCTTCTGGTCTAATACCAATATTAACTTGTTGATCTTTGAGTCCAGATACTTGACCAATTACTTCATCACCAATTAATACATTTCCATCTTTAATTTGTCCGTTGAAAATAGCAATTGGTGGAGTACCTAAGAATTTAGCAACAAACTCATTATTTGGATTGTTGTAAACATCTTGTGGTTTACCTATTTGTTGTTCTTCACCACGATCCATAACAATGATTTCATCAGAGATACTCATTGCTTCTTCTTGGTCGTGAGTAACGAAGATGGTAGTGATGCCCGTTTCTCTTTGGATTCTCTTGATTTCTTCACGAGTTTGTAAACGGAGTCTCGCATCAAGATTTGATAACGGTTCATCAAGTAATAGTACGCGCGGCTCTTTAACTAGAGCACGTGCAATGGCAACACGTTGTTGTTGTCCACCTGACAACTGTTTTGGTTTACGGTTCATTAGATCACCAATGCCAACCAAATCAGCCATTTTTTGTGCCCGTTCTAATGCTTCTTTCTTAGGCACATTAAGGTTTTCTAGAGGAAACATGATGTTTTGTCTAACTGTCATATGCGGATAGAGAGCATAATTTTGGAATACTAGTCCAATACCTCTTTCTTCCGGTGGCAAATTGGTAACATCATCGTCCCCGAAAAAAATTTGCCCTTCAGTTGGCTGAAGTAATCCCGCAATCATATAAAGCGTCGTTGACTTCCCGCAACCAGATGGGCCGAGTAAACCAATCAATTTGCCGGAAGGAATGTGCACATCGAAATCGTCGACTGCTCTTACTTCTGCTTGTTTATCGGCAAATATTTTGGTAAGGTTAACTAAACGAATGTCCATTTTAAATCCTCCAAATTGTATTAAAACTATTCTAAAGATATTATAACATCATTTTTTAGAAAAAGCCAACATTTACACTAATAAATTATTATAAAAGTGCTTAAATTATTAAAAATTGTGAAAATGTTTACATAAAATATGGCAAATTAAAAAAACGCCTTTTTTATCCAAGGCGTTTTTTGACATTTATGATAAAATTAGTCTATTTTTTGCTTTGCTTCCAAAGCTTTTAATAATGTTAACTCATCGACATATTCGATGTCACCGCCAGCAGGGAGACCATAACCAATTCTTGATATGGTGACTCCTCGGTCTTTGAAAAGACGATTTAGATAAAGAGCTGTTGTTTCTCCACTTGGAGTAAAACTAGTAGCAATAATCAATTCCTTAATATCTTCATCTTTAATTCGTTTTTCCAAACTATTAATATTGATCTCATCAGGACCAATACCATCTAGGGGGGAGATAAGACCATTTAAAACGTGATAACGTCCCCGATAACGATGGGTTTTTTCAATTGCATATACATCTTTAGTATCTCTAACAACGATTAAAACGTTTGGATCACGTTCTTCATCACGACAGATGTCGCAAGTCTCTTTATCAGTTAACATTCCACAAGACGGACAATTTTTAATTTTGTATTTACAATCTAGTAAAGCTCGAGCAAACTCTTCAACATCGGCTTCTGAGAACTTTTCCACAATATTGAAAGCATAACGAGAAGCTGTTTTTTTACCTACACCTGATAGTTTTTCAAAACAATTAGCTAAATGGCTAAGTGGTTTTAGGTCTTTCATCTTTTAGAATAAACTTCCCATTCCACCAAGTAGGGCTTGGTATTTGCTCATTTTTTCTTCAGTTAGTTTTTCTACTTGTCGATAGGCTTGATTACATGCAGCAACAATCATATCACCAAGCATTTCTACATCTTCTGGTCCTTCAATAGTAAAGTTTCCATCAATCTCCACTCTAAGAAGGTGTTTCATACCGTTGATAGTAACAGTTACAACACCGCCAGCAGATTCAGTAAATTCAGTTTGCTCAATTTCTTGTTGCGTCTCGAGCATTTCTTGTTGCATTTGTTTAATTTTTTTCATTAATGATTGATTCATTTTAATCCTCCACTTTAACTAAATTTTTCCCGAATAATTCTTCGGCTCTTTGAACGGCTTTATTTTGTTTAAAACCAAATGCTTCCGGTTCTAAATTTATACTTTTCAATTCACTATTACGAATTGGGCTTAATTTTGGATATCTTACTCCCATATTATATTGGCCCCGATATTCAGTGCGTTTTTCTTGCCACGTGTTTTCTGGCAAAGCCATAAAATCATAGTCTTTTTCCAAAGCTATCGCTAATACTTTTCGAGCCGTTTTGTGATTAATTGGTGCCATCAAGTAATTACATAGGGTAGCATTAGGATAGGCCAAAATCATACTCTTATTCCCAACAGCAGCAATCACACCTTCTTTTAGGAGTTTTGCTGTACCTAGTAATTCTGGTTGTGATACTACTCTTTCTTCTAGGTTAGGCCATATATCCATAACCCTAACCCTTTCTTCTCTGGCTTCATTTTCCCGAGAAGAGTGCAAAATATCTTCAATTATTTTAACATCATATACAGCCGCCACCTCGGAATCAATTGGTGCTGATACTTGTTCTTGTTTTTCTACTTTTACTTCCGCTTTAATTGGTTGTTCCAAATCCTTAAAAGGATGAGTTTCAACTTCAGTTTTACTCTTAATGATATGGATATTACCTTCAATAAAATCTATTTTTTCACTTAACTTAGTAATTTGTTGCTTAATTATATCGTGATATTTACTAAGTTTTGTTAAGTTTTCATCGTGTTCTTGAAGTTGTGAACCATGTTTTTTGACAATTTCTTTTTCTTGATTTAGGCTTTCTAAGAGTTCGTTAATCTTTTGTCCAATACTTTCTAATTGATCGCCAGCTTGATTACCTTCTTGCATACGTTGGATAATATTAACTAAATCAAGATAATTTTCTTTTAGTTGTTTTAGTTCATCCAAAGCATCTTCAAGTAATTTGTCATTAGTGAGTGGTTGATATGTGACTTCATTTAAATCTGTAGGTTGGGTTTTAATTAAATCCACAACGTTTTTAATACGAAGTGATAAGTCTTCAATTTCACTCGCAAACCCATCTACTGTTTGAGTGGTTGCATCATAGTCTTTTTGGATCTTTTGAAGTTCGTTTTCAAGTTTATTAATGTTAGTTTCTATATTATTTATCTTGTCAATTATTTCCGCATTATTTCCGGTGTTTGCAGCCACTTCTGGAGTTTTTTCAACAGTTTCTTTGTTAAAAATTACATCTACTTTTTCTTTTATTTCGAACAAATTAAGGTTGTTAAGTTCACTTGTTAGCTTATTTATCCTTAACTCTAACATGCTAACTTTTTCTTGAAGGTCGGATGGAACACCTTGTCCACCGGTACCTACTTTTTTAATTTTTTCTTCCAGTTCGGCGATTCTTGATGTCACGTTTAGATCTTGTTGTTCAGCATTGACAATTTTCATAATACCCACTTCTAAATATATTTTAGGGGAATTAGTAAACTTTAATTTGTTTTGAACATCAATTAAAACATCAATGTAAAAGAATAGTTGATTTCTATTTAATTTGTTCGCTAATGCGAGAAATTGATTATTTTCATAGATTGACTTAGAATTAAGTAACTCTTTATTATTTTGATATAAAAGGATATCACGACAAAATTGAATCAAACCACTTGTAATTCGATTAACTTCTTTACCCATTTCTAAGAGTTCATTAACGATATTAATCGAATCAAGGGCATTTTTATTACTAAATGATTCAACTAGTTCAATTAATTTTTGATGAGAGATTCGACCGGTAACATTATTAACATCTTCAATTGTTAAAGTTGCGTCACTATATACGATTACTTGGTCAAGTACACTCAATGCATCGCGCATTCCGCCTTCAGCCACTTCAGCAATCCCTTCTAATGCTTCGTCTTCAATCTGAATTCCTTCATTTTTAGCCACTTCTTTTAGTTTGCTCTTTATTTCAGTTGTTGTTAGTGGTTTAAAGTCAAAGCGTTGACAACGAGAAAGGATTGTCATCGGTATTTTATGTGGTTCCGTAGTTGCTAGAATAAAGACAACATGGGCTGGAGGTTCTTCTAATGTTTTAAGCAAAGCATTAAATGCTGAGGTACTTAACATATGAACCTCATCAATAATATAAACTTTATATTTAAAGTGACTTGGCATAAAGTTTATTTTTTCTAATATTTGTCGAATTTCTTCAACACCATTATTGCTGGCGGCGTCTAGTTCAATAATATCGGTGGTTTGATTGTTAGTAATAGCGATACAATTGGCACAAACATTACAAGGTTCTTGCGTCGGTGCCGTTTCACAGTTTATCGCCTTAGCAAACAGTCTAGCTACAGTCGTCTTACCAATACCACGAGGACCACTAAAAATATAAGCGTGACTCGTTTTTTGATTTATTAATGAATTTTGCAAGGTTTTTATGATATTTTCTTGCCCTGCCACTTCGGAAAACGTTGTCGGTCGATAGGTACGGTAAAGAGCTTTATAAGACATGATACCCCTCACTTTCATAATAATTAAAAACGCAAGCTAGTAATAACCAGCTATACGTATAAAGCACATATTTGATGCTTTTATTATATTTATAAAAACTTTCTTGAATTATTTACATTATAACACATTTTTAACAAATGTTATTACTTTTTAAAATGTTTTTAATATTTATCTCTGCCCTGTGAATTAATTAACATAAAACACTAATAATATTTTTAACTAATTAAGAATGAAAGCATTTTAATTTTATTAATAATTGGTGTTAATCTACCAACTAATATATAATAGGTAAGGCTGGAGGTGTTATTTATTTTTTTAGCAGATGTTATTAATGTGAAAGAAACCATTTTTATTATTATAGGCGGATTGGGGATTTTTATCTTTGGAATATATCTAATGGGAGAATCTTTAAAAAAGATTGCTGGTAGTAAGCTAAGGTTGATTATTGAAAAAACTACCGACACTCCCTTAAAAGGGGTCTTGACGGGAATTGTTTTAACTGCCATTCTTCAATCATCAAGTGCTACTACTGCTATTGTTGTCGGGCTAATTGGAGCTGGACTAATGAATTTAAGACAAGGTATTAGTGTCATTATGGGTTCCAATATCGGAACCACGGTTACAGCTTTTATTATTGGTCTTAACATTTCCGAATATGCCTTACCAATTGTGGGAATCTCTGCTTGTTTCGTATTCTTATCAAATCGAAAAAAAATTGTTCAAATTGGAAGTGCGTTTTTAGGCTTTGGACTCTTATTCTTCGGTCTTGACCTAATGGGAGAACAATTAAAAACAGTAAGCCAATTACCTTTTTTCCAAGAGTTTATGCAAACTCTTTCGACCAATAGTATTTTAGGCGTATTAGTAGGTGCTGGTATTACTGCTGTTATCCAATCATCATCAGCAGCAATTGGTATCCTTCAAAAAATATATTCAACTGGTGCCATGGAACTAGTTGTTGCCATTCCTATTCTATTAGGCTCTAATATCGGAACAACCATTACCGCTGTTTTATCTTCCCTTGGCAGTTCTCGCGAAGGAAAACGAGCAGCCCTCGCTCATGTGTTGTTTAATGTATTGGGAACCATATTATTTATAATTTTCTTAAATCCTTTCCAATCATTGATGCATTGGATTGAGGCAAGTTTCATAAGCAGCTATTCTATGACGACGATTGCAGTGGCACATATATTATTTAACTTGATAACTACTGTTATTATGTTCTTCTTTATAAGTTATCTTGCAAAACTAGTCGAAAAGATTATTCCATTAGATGAAAAAGATGCCCTTTTAAGTTCATTCGATAAATTGAATTATGATTTAATTGAAGAGGCTCCGATTCTTGCAATTGAAAATGCCCGTAAGCTTATTATAGATATGACCGGTATTGTTAGAAGAATGGTTACCGATGCTGGCATATATATAAATGAGAAAAACCACAAAGTTTTTGATGAAGTGTACCAACTAGAAGATGTAATTGATGCATATGATAACAAAATTCATGATTATTTAGTTGGAATTGCTGATCATCCACTTGGCGATAAAGGGAATAAACTTCGTGCTATTTGTTTGGATACGATACGGGACCTTGAAAGAATTGCTGACCATGCGGTTAACTTGGTTGAATATATGGAAGACGTTTATGACAACAATCTAGTATTTAGCGAAGAATTAATGACCATGATCAATCACTTATACGGTCTTGTCAGTGAAATGGTTGACGATGCCTTCATTGCTTTTACTGATAACGATAAAAAGGCTGCACGAAGAGTACGAGCTACCGAACCACAAATTGATGAACTAGAAAAGAGGTATCGCCGGGAACAATTACGACTTGGGGCGACCGCAGGTATCACATTTGTTGAATTACATTTTGTTGATATCTTAGCCAATCTCGAGCGAATTGGTGACCATGCCAATAATATTGCTGATAATATTTTGTTTGAAAGTATTCACAATCTCCCAGCAGATGCACCTGAAGGAAAAGTATAATATATATATGTTTTTATCATTGTGTACCTTTTTGGTACACTTTTTTTATAATAAAATGCATTGTTATTAATATAATATAAAAAGGGATGGGGATTGAATTGAATAATTTTAATATTTTATATTTCATTTATGGAATTGTTGGTGGACTAGGAATTTTTCTATATGGCCTTCGTTTAATGAGTAATTCATTAAAACATTTAGCAGGAAAGAAAATAATAACCCTAATTGAAAGAACCACCGGCTCACCTCTGAAAGGATTGATCACTGGCACTCTTATTACTGCCATAATTCAATCATCAAGTGCCACCACTTCAATAACTTTAGGCCTAGTTACTTCCGGACTTATGACCTTTTCTCAAGCATTTTATGTGATTATGGGAGCAAACATTGGAACAACATCTACCTCCGTTCTAATTGGCCTTGATATTTCTGAACATGCTTTACCAATTATAGCGATTGGTGCAGTATTGGCCTTGTTTTTTAAAAAAGAAAGAATATGCTTAATTGGCACCACTATTTTTGGACTTGGTCTGCTCTTTTTCGGACTCGACCTTGTCAGTAGTGAACTTATAAACCTATCTACTTTCCCATTTTTTCAAAACTCCTTACAAAACTTATCACAAAACCGCATTCTAGCAACTATCGTTGGTGCGCTATTAACTGCTATGGTATTTTCTTCATCAGCTGTTATTGGGATTACACAAAAACTTTATGCAGCAGGTTCATTAGATTTATATATATCTATCCCCATTGTTTTAGGGGCCAATATTGGTACTACTGTTACTGCTGTCATTGCTTTAGTTGGAGCTAGTATTGATGCTAAAAGAACAGCCTTGGCTAATATTTTATTCAATGTTTTTGGGGCAATTGTCTTTTTAATTTTTCTTCATCCGTTTATTAATCTATTGTTTTGGATCGAGAACAAATTTTTTGTGGAAAATTCTATGAGTACAATTGCCTTAGGTCACGTTTTTTTCAACATTGCATCAACCATTCCGATGTTGCTGTTTGTAGATCAACTATTAAAATTTGTTAGTAAGGTTATCCCTGATAGGAGTTTATCTAGTGATTTAAGTTATTAAAAAGGCCTCCAGTTGGAGACCTTTTTTTCGGAGAGCGATATTATTACTTTTTCTCAGATGGTTTTTCTTCGGTTTTAACTTCAGTTAAAAATTCTTTTGCGGAAACTGCAAGACCAGCTAGTGATTGTAATTCAGAAGGAATAACAATTTTTGTCGCTTGACCTTTTGACATTTCAACCAATGCTTCATAAGCTTTTAGAGTTAACACGCCTTTATCAACAGCAACGTTTTTAATCAATTCAAGAGCTTGAGCAGTTGCTTCATTAACTCTTAGAATAGCTTCGGC
>DUOG01000107.1 GCA_012838945.1 Acholeplasmataceae bacterium
AACTTAGTGAAGTTGTAAATGACGGAATTCGTGCTAAACTTTATTCAGTACCAGAAACAGTTCAAGCAAAATATCGGGAAGCACTTCAAAAAGTAGTCAATAGTGGTCGAGGTGGAATCATAGCTATCATACTTTAGAAAAAAGCTCGGTTGAGCTTTTTTGTTTTCCTTGCTTGAGATTGGGAAAATATGTTATAATGAGGTGACTATAATAAAAGGTTGGTAAAGAAAATGAGAAAAATATTGTTTATGGTTATGGGTGCATCTTTTATGATTTTATTATCAGGATGTACCGAAGGTCCTATTTTTACCTTAGATGAAGAGTTTCAGCTAGAATATATCATTGGCTCTTCAAAACCAGATTTCAGTTCTGCTGTTACGGTTAGAGACAGAAATGATGGACCACTGGAAATTGAAGAAATTGATGATTCTAGAGTAAACATGGATGAAGCTGGAACTTATCGCGTAATTTACAAAGCTACTAATAGCCAAGGAATTACAAGACGTTATACTCTTAGAATCAATGTAGTGGATCCGTTGAAAGTGGAAGATGAAGAACAAAATCAACAAATCTATGCTGAACTAATTGATCACTTGGCATCATATGAAACCCTATTACAAAACTCTTTTCAACTTTCACTTGATATGACAATGCTCGCGACTATTAATGATGTTGAAGATTTTAAAATAACTGCCCTACTTGAATGGTTTATTGACATTCAAGATTTTTACTATGAGTTTAGACAAATCTATGACAATGAGTTTAATTCAATTGAGGTAGCTACCATCGGAAATGAACATTTATACACCTACTATATCAATCCTAGAGGATCTTATTACGAAGTGAAATCTTATGATAATGGTCCAATCGAAGAAAACGACTTTGATGACTATCAAGTAAATTACTCAGTTGGTGATTACTTCACTACCAAGTATAAATACGAAAAAATTGATGATAATCATTATAAAATTCAATGCTACTCAAAAGATTATATGATAAATGTTTTTGGTGAGGGTATTCTATTTGAATTTTTTAAAACAGAGATTAATCAAATTATTACAATCAACGTTTCTTTTGATGATAACTGTCTTAAATTTGAAACAGAATTAGTCTTCCAGCATTTCGAAGATAATCAAAATCAGGCCATGTCTTTTGTATTTGTTTATATCTTTGATCACTTTAATGATATTACTAAAATTGATTTTTCAGATCCGATCTATCGGATTGTGGAGTAATAGATAAGGTATGAAAAAGGTGGATATTATTGAGCTAATTCATCAAAAGACGGGACTTTATAAAAAGGATATTGAACCGATGTTAAATGCTTTAGTAGATGTTATGAGTGAGGCCTTAAGTAATGGAGAAAAGGTTCAACTAACTAATTTTGGAACCTTTGAAAAAAAGGTCCAAGCTAGTTATTTAGGAGTACATCCTATTACTGGTGAACCAATGCAAGTACCACCGGTTGTTAAGGTTAACTTTACTAGTAGCAGCGTTTTGAAAAGAAGATTAAAAGAAAAGGAAGGAAAATAAATTATAAAAAGAAAAACGTTTTAATTACATTATTAGTTTTATTGCTCTTTATGCTCGATTTTTTGAACTATAAAGAAGACATATCTTATAATGTTAATTTAGAACAAAATGAAATGTTGGCAAAATAGTTATATATATTTCATTTTGCCAAAAGGAGACATTTGATTTTAGAGATGATTCATCATTATTTAATCAAGATTATGAGCAATGCCTCCGGTTACCCTTCACTTAAATCGACCATTCATTTATCTCATTGTTTCTCTGGATGATTTTCTTTTATTTTCTGGAATAATAAGTAAATTTTAGTCATAATAAAACACCTCTAAAAGGAAATCAAATACCTTTTAGAGGTGTCTT
>DUOG01000017.1 GCA_012838945.1 Acholeplasmataceae bacterium
GTCTTTAGAGCTCATTATATGATATTAATTGATAATTAGTGCTGTTAACAAGTAACATTTCAGAAACTTCAATTGCTTCTTTCTGATATTGTTTACCTGAATGTCCCGGGTGACACATCAACTCAATGCAATCTTTGTCTTTGTATCGTTTTCTTACTCTATCAATATTTAAAAAAGAAGAATATGATTCAAAACCATTCGTAACTTTATATCTATTATTATAATATTTATTCATTAAATATATTAAGTATTTTGATTTTAGTAAGGTTTTAATCTTGGACATTACATTCACATTCATCTTCTTAACAATCGATGAAGTTTCAATATTGCTATAGTTTCCTTTTTTATTGAAAATTTTGTTTTTTAATATTTCAAATGTTGAAATATTATAGCATAGCCGAACCTTCTCAATTTCATACTTATCCATAACATACGAAATAACATCCTTTAATTTGTAGATTGTATGAAAGTGATGATGACTGTCAATATGTGATATTGGAATTCCCAAACTCAACAGTTTTTCAATTTGAGCTGACAATTCATCTATAATTGCATTCTTAAGTTCATCTGGGTAATCTTTAATTTCAAAAATAGCACCTCGAATAAACTTACCACCTTTATCAATTAAACCAAACTTATATAAAGTGTCGGAAGCGGTTAATGAATCAAACTCATCCATACATAAATGTGCACCATAAGATATCTCAGGATGATCATGGACTATCTTTTCAACCAATTGTAAAGATTTTCCGTTAGCCATGATTGTTGTGGAAGAAATTGCTCCAGTTTTAATAAGCTTTTCAATTTCTCTGGTAACAATTTCGTTAATTCCGAAATCATCAGCATTAATAATAACTCTCATCATGGCTTTTCTGATAACACCTTGATTACTTTTGCTGGTACTCCGGCAACGATGCTCCATGCTGGAACATCTTTGGTAACCAATGCACCAGCACCTACAACTGCACCCTCGCCAACTGTTACTCCAGGCATGATAATTGAACCAGTGCTAATACTAGCACCCTTCTTTATTATTGTTAAGTATGCGTTTTGGGTACATTCTTTGTAACGACCACCAATATAGTATTCACTCATATCTCTTCGATGACAAAAGATAATTGATTTATTAATTAACCAAACATCATCCTCCACAATTAAATACTTCGCATAATTTACATCAAGAAATACATCCCAACCAATACTAACGTTTTTTCCCATTTTTACCCCGATGCAACGCCATAAGAAAGGTCTCATTCTAGGAAACATCCAGCAAATTACTGAATGTTTCGCAATATTGCTTAGAAACCAAAAGAATGCAAGTTTAATCCTTGTAAGTATTGCTCTTGGCGCATTCTTAGCTTTTCTGATTAAAACTTCTATTTTCATTATTAGTAATATTTAATACGTTTTCAATATAAAAACAAAACAATGGCAAAATTGCAAATGCAAATAAAAATGTGCCTGTCCCGAATTCATTTTTAAGAGACAACATGATTATATAGGTCATGCAACCAATTAAATATATTA
>DUOG01000018.1 GCA_012838945.1 Acholeplasmataceae bacterium
GTCTTTAGAGCTCATTATATGATATTAATTGATAATTAGTGCTGTTAACAAGTAACATTTCAGAAACTTCAATTGCTTCTTTCTGATATTGTTTACCTGAATGTCCCGGGTGACACATCAACTCAATACAATCTTTGTCTTTGTATCGTTTTCTTACGTTATCGTTATTTAAAAAAGAAGAATAAGATTCAAAACCATTAGTAACTTTATATCTATTATTATAATATTTATTCATTAAAATAATTAAGTATTTTAATTTTATTAAGGTTATCATCTTTGACACTACATTCACGTTCTTCTTCTTAACTATCGATACCGCTTCATCATTACTTTGGTTTATCTTTTTTTTGAGAATATTATTCTTAACTATCTCAAATACAGAAATATTATTGCATAGCCGAACTTTCTTAATTCCGTACTTATCCAAAACATACGAAATGACATCCTTTAACGCGTAGATAGTATGAAAGTGATGATGACTGTCGATATGTGAGATTGGAATTCCCATACTCAATAACATATCAATTTGAGCAGACAATTCACCGATAATTGCTTTCTTAAGTTCATCTGGGTAATCTTTAATTTCAAAAATAGCACCTCGAATAAACTTACCATCTTTATCAATTAAACCAAATTTATATAAAGTGTCAGAGCCGGTTAATGAATCAAACTCATCCATACATAAATGTGCACCATATGATATCTCCGGGTGCTCATTCACGATCTTTTCAACCAATGGTAAAGATTTTCCGTTAGCCATGATTGTTGTAGAAGAAATTGCTCCAATTTTAATGAGCTTTTCAATTTCTGTGGTAACAATTTCGTTAATACCGAAATCATCAGCATTAATAATAACTCTCATCATGGCTTTTCTGATAACACCTTGATTACTTTTGCTGGTACTCCGGCAACGATGCTCCATGCTGGAACATCTTTGGTAACCAATGCACCAGTTCCAATTACTGCACCTTCTCCAATTGTAACACCAGGCATTATTGTAGCACCAATGCTTATACACGCTCCTTTCTTCACAATTGTTTTGTATGCATTTTGAGGGCATTCTTTGTAACGTCCCCCCACATAATATTTAGACATGTCACGACGATGACAAAATATTAAGGATCTATTGGCAAACCAAACGTCATCTTCAACTATTAAATTTTTAGCATAATTTACATCAAGGAACACATCCCAACCAATACTTACGTTTTTTCCCATTTTTACCCCGATGCAGCGCCATAAAAAAGGCCTCATTCTAGGAAACATCCAGCAAATTACTGAATGTTTCGCGATATTGCTTAGAAACCAAAAGAATGCAAGTTTAATCCTTGTAAGTATTGCTCTTGGTGCATTCTTAGCTTTTCTGATTAAAACTTCTATTTTCATTATTAGTAATATTAAATACGTTTTCAATATAAAAACAAAACAATGGCAAAATTGCAAATGCAAATAAAAATGTGCCTGTCCCGAATTCATTTTTAAGAGACAACATGATTATATAGGTCATGCAACCAATTAAATATATTA
>DUOG01000108.1 GCA_012838945.1 Acholeplasmataceae bacterium
GCAAAAGCATCAAAAGAAACTTCAAATGAGGCAAAAGATGAATAATTTGAGGGGAAAGATTATGATTGAATACAAATTTAATTTAGAACTATTTAAAACTATTATGAATATTCCTAGTCCATCTGGATATACGGTTAATATGACTAATTTCCTTATCGATTATTGTAAGGAAAATAATTTCACCTATGAATCAAACAAAAAAGGTAATATAATAATTACCATTCCAGGTGAAGAATCATATACCATTGGTTTAAGTGCTCATGTTGACACATTGGGTCTAATGGTTCGTTCAATTAGAGGTGACGGACATCTTAGTTTTACCAGCATTGGTGGCATATTGCTTCCAACTCTTGATGGTGAGTATTGTCAAATTCACACACGAGATAATAAAGTATACACTGGTACAGTATTATCAACATCACCTAGTGCCCATGTCTATAAGGATTCTCGTTCAAGTGGACGCGAAGAGTCTAATATGTATATTCGTTTGGATGAAGAAGTTCGTTCAAAGAATGATACATTAGCTCTTGGAATAAATAATGGTGATTTTATAACAATCGATCCTAAGTTTGTAGCAACCCCTTCAGGTTTCATTAAATCACGCTTTTTAGATGACAAAGCCAGTGTCTTTATCTTGCTTTCACTTTTAAATTACATAAAAGAAAATAATTTAAAACCTAAAAAAACTTTGAAAATAATCTTTTCTACTTATGAAGAAGTGGGGCATGGAGCTTCAAACATCCCTCAAGTTGACGAACTATTAGCTGTTGATATGGGATGTATCGGTGATGATCTTGCCTGTACAGAATATGATGTTTCGATTTGTGCCAAAGATAGTAGTGGACCTTATGATTATGAAATGGTAAATACTTTAATAAATCTTGCTAAAGATAACAAGATAAGTTATGCGGTTGACATTTATCCTTATTATGGCTCTGATGTCTCTGCCGCCTTAAGGAGCGGAAATGATATAAAGGGTGCCTTAATTGGAGCGGGAATTCATGCATCCCATGGAATGGAACGCACTCATCTCAAAGCAATTCAGGCAACCTTTAATTTACTACTTCTCTATATTAACAACTAATTATTGAAATTTCCTTAAAGCTTGATATATATCATATATTGGCAAACCGACTACATTAAAGTAGTCACCATTGATGCTCTTTATATATTTACTCGCAAATCCTTGGATACCATAAGCTCCGGCTTTATCAAAAGGATCGCCAGTATCTAAATAATCGTTGATTTCTTGATCGGTTAGATTAGCGAAGGTTACTTGGGTTTTTGAGTAGCCTTCATAATCTTGATCACTATCAATTAGATAATATGCGGTTACTACCTCATGGGTCTTTCCACTAAGGAGTTGTAACATCTGATAAGCATCATCGCGGTTTTTAGGTTTACCTAAGACTTTTCCCTCGATGATAACTATCGTATCGGCACCAATCACAATTTGGTCTGGATATTTCATATATATATCTTTAGCCTTTGTTTTGGCTAGATAAAGGGCCATATCAATTGGAGGCAAGGCAGGTACATTTTCCTCATCAATGCTGGCAGGGATTACTGTATGCTTGATGCCTGCGGTTGTTAATATTTCGGTTCTTCGGGGAGAATTTGATGCTAAAATTAT
The DNA here is from genome assembly GCA_012838945.1 of Acholeplasmataceae bacterium. Classification (GTDB taxonomy): domain Bacteria; phylum Bacillota_I; class Bacilli_A; order ML615J-28; family CAG-313; genus DUOG01. The sequence goes on from DUOG01000108.1 coordinate 1,634, forward strand.
TGGTTTCATTTTTTTCACCTCGATATTATTATAACATTTATTTTAAATCATATATATATTTGTAGATAATTTAAAAGGAACTAATCAAAGTTCCTTTTTTTACTTACTATTTAGTTGCTTGTATTTAACTTGCCAATCAGCAAATTTGTTTTTTAAGATTACATACCAGCGTTCTTCTTCTGGTTTTTTGAAGCGATCCCAAACAGTAATAAACAATAACACTACTAACGCCATTAAGAATGAGATTATATATGGGTTTAATAGAGGAACTCCTTCAAGTGGTAGATATCTCAAATACATTGCATTTGGATCATAACCTGCTTTGAGTAAAATATAATTCATAATTAAGCCAGTTGGTAAGAATATTAGTAAGATACCTCCGACAAAGGATACGATATTTCTAATCCCTATTTTCACTGTACCACTAGTAAAGCAATAAAGTGACGTCAATAATAACAAACTATGTGATAAAAATGACTTGAATGTCGGCCAATATAAGATATCGCCACCACTATAGAAGCTAGATGGTTCAAACATTGTGATCACCCCACCATAGACTCCATAATAAGCTAGGAATTCAATTAAGAATGTTCGTGTTTTTCCATTGAATAAATAGACAATTGGGAATAACATCATCGCCACATTACATGGGTATATCGGAAAGAATGTTGAAACTCCAGCATCATTAGCCGGTTGCTTTAAAACAATATATTTATAATAATAAACACTTATATGACTTATTAAAGTCAAAAATCCAAAAATCTTAATCCAGTTTTCCTTTGTTGTTTCTTTTTTTACTGTAAAGTGTAATACCACTAAAATTATTGCTGTTAAGAGAAATGGAATAATAACATATAGTAACCATTTAATATCATATGTGCCGGTCATAATATCCTCCTATTATTTGTTTTATAGAATAAATTTTATCAATTAATACAAAATATATAAATATTTTCTTCTACAAGAGGCATATTTTGACTCCTAACTGACACTTCAAATAAAAAAGAGAGTATATATTACTCCCGTAATATTACTCTCCTTCTTGATAATTATCAGTTTCACTTATTAATTCATACATCAAAAAAGAATCTTCTTTTTTGGTTGAATTAAGTAGTTCTTTGACTTTAACTTCAATTATTTTTTTACCATACCTAATTGTTATAATATCGCCAACGGCTAACTCTTTACTCGGTTTAGCAACTTTATTATTTACTAATACCCGATCAGCATCGGTAAATTCTTTGGCTAAACTGCGTCGTTTAATTAATCGTGAAACTTTTAAAAACTTATCTAGTCTCATCTTTGTCTTCTAAAGATTTATCTTCCGAATTATTTTCAACCTTTTCAACTGGGGCATCTTCTGTTGATTCAACATTTTTTTGGGCTTCTTCTAGTTCTTTAAGTTTAGCCTTTTTCTTTTCCCACCAACTAAGTTGTCCAGTATTTACTAATTCATCAATATCTTCTTTGTTGAGAGTTTCAATTTCAACTAAGTGAAGAGCTAATAAATCTAATAAACGACGATATTCTTTAAGAGTGTCCATTGCATTTTGATAACAAGTTGTAATAATTTCTCTTACTGCTTCATCAATTTCATGAGCGACTTTATCTGAGAAGTTCTTGTCAGTCATATAGTCACGACCTAAGAAGACAGATTGAGTAGGTCGTTCATATTGAATTGGACCTAATTTACTCATACCGTATTCGGTAACCATAGCACGCGCAATTTGAGTTGCCTTTTGGAAGTCATTATGTGCACCAGTAGTCATTTCACCGAACACTAACTCTTCAGCAGCACGTCCAGCTAAGAAACTAGAGATGTGAGCAAGTAATGTATTCTTAGTTTGTAAGAATGTCTCTTCCTCAGGAGTCATTAGATTATAACCACCATATGATCCTCTTGGAACAATTGTGATTTTTTGAACTATTTGAGCATTTTTAAGTTTTAAACCGATAACCGCATGCCCTGCTTCATGATATGCAATTAAAGCTTTTTCTCGTTCAGAGTATTTTTTACTCTTCTTCGCAGGACCCATCATTACTCGGTCAATAGCTTCATCTATATGATAGATTTTAATTTCTTTTGCATTTTCACGTGCAGCTAATAATGCACTTTCGTTAAGTAAGTTTTCAAGGTCGGCTCCAGTAAACCCAGGAGTACGACGTGCAACATCTGCAAAATTAACGCGTTTTGATATTTTCTTATTGCGAGCATGAACTTGTAGAATTTCTTCACGAGCAATAACGTCTGGATTACTTAAGGTAATTTGACGGTCAAAACGGCCTGGACGTAATAAAGCTGGGTCTAATACGTCTGGACGGTTGGTTGCTGCCATCATGATAATTCCTGTTTTTGATTCAAATCCATCCATTTCAACTAGTAATTGGTTAAGTGTTTGTTCACGTTCATCGTGACCTCCACCTAAACCAGCACCACGTTGGCGACCAACAGCATCAATTTCATCGATAAAGATAATACAAGGAGCTGTTTGTTTTGCTGTTTTGAACATATCACGAACACGACTCGCACCAACACCAACAAACATTTCTACGAAATCTGAACCTGAAATTGAATAGAATGGAACATTTGCTTCACCAGCAACTGCTCTAGCAAGTAAGGTTTTACCAGTCCCTGGCGAACCAACTAGTAATATCCCTTTTGGAATACGAGCTCCCATTGCATAATATTTTTGTGGATTCTTTAGGAAGTCAACAATTTCAACCATTTCTTCCTTTTCTTCCTTAAGACCAGCAACATCCTTGAAAGTAACACCAGATCTTCTCATTAAACGTGCTCTACTCTTTCCAAAGTCAAAGGCTTTGGAATTGCCAGCACTATTACTTCTAAAGACCATGAATATTACAAAGATAACTAAAACGGTTGAACCCACAAACATAATAATGTTAAACCAATTAACATTAGTGTTGCGGATATAGTTTATCTTGATCTGTTGACTCACTGCTTTTGCGATGGTGAGTTCCATTTCTAGATCGCTAATGGTAGTTACAAATTTTATTTTTTCACCTTGAACGTCACCGATAGCTTCACCTGAAATATTCCATAACTTATGATTGCCATCGCCATTTATCGGTTGTGCATTAATTTCTTCAATTCGATCATTTTCTAAATAATATAGAAATTTAGTGGCATCAAGCTGAACTGTTTTGGTGCGGTCACCAAAAGCAAATATAATTATTCCTATAATAACCGCAGTAAAAATTAAGATTAAAAAAAGATCTGAAAAACCGACTCTTTTACGTGGCGGTTGTCTTTTTATTTCTGCCATATTTCCTCCTACTTGTTATAAACACTTTCTTTTAATATTCCAATATAAGGTAGATTACGATATAGTTGATTATAATCTAAACCAAATCCTACAACGAATTTCTTTGGAATAGTATAACCGATATATTTCGGTACTACATCGTTTGTTTTACGACCATCAGGCTTGTCTAATAAAGTAACAACTTCTACTGAAGCTGCTCCTCGGTCATGCAATAACTTACATACTTCTTTTAATGTTAAACCCGTATCAATAATATCATCAACGATAAGCACATGACGATTGCGAATGTCTGTTGATAAATCCTTTTCAAATACAAGTTTACCAGTTGATTCAGTCCCAACATAACTTGAGACATCCATAAAATCTAATTCTAAATAAAGTTCAATATGCTTTATTAATTCAGCCATAAAAGGTATACACCCTTTTAAAAGGCCTACTAAGACAGGATTTTTGTCTTGATAATCCTCAGTAATTATTCTTCCTAATTCTTGACACTTATTTGTAATATCTTCGTTTGAAAAGAGCACTTCTTCAATGTCGTGATGAAACTTCATAAGATCTCCTCATTTGTTATTTACGCGATATCCTAAAATATCAGTGACTTCACCATCTTTGTTACACAGTAATAAGATATCGTGACGCTCTAACCAACTTACTTTTAAGTTAGTTAAAATATCACTTACCTTTTTGGTACCATGTGAATATCTAATAAAGTCACCCTCACGTTTGGTTCGTATATATATTGGTAATTCTTTATTATTATAACATATATTACCTTTATTTGCTTTAAATTCGCATAAATTATTTTTGAACACAATCTCCCTATTTTTAGGCAATTTATAGACTCCTTCTTCCTTTATTTCGAGGAAAAAAGGCTCGGTTTCTAACGTTTCTTTAGTGAAATGAACCATCCCATACTCTTTAACCATGGTTAGATTAGGTCTGATTTTATTGATGATTAAGGGCTTTGAAGCATTAATTTGCTTAATGATTTCTTCAACATTTTCTTTAGAGAAACCATATGGCTTAAGGAGTGTAAACAACACTTCAGTAGCCAAAAATGGCGATAAAGTCTTGAAATTATTTTGGGAAAAACTGATAATATTATTATGTACTAAAACTTTATTTTCTATAAATTTATTTGTCTCATCCTCAATAATTTGACTAGCGTTAATTAGTGTTTTACTAAAATCATTGATCGCTTGATAGAGTTTTGGATTCTCTTCCTCCATAGAAGGAATGATATATTTTCTTATTCTGTTTCTAAAATACTTGTCTTCTTCATTTGATTTATCATCAAAATAACGGACATTATGATTATTGGCATATTCCTTTATTTGATCTTTTGTGACCCTAAGTAATGGGCGATAAATATATATATCTTTATATCTTGATAGTTCTTCAATTCCTGCATATCCTTTTAAGCTTGAAGAACGAATTAAACGCATCAATATCGTTTCTAAATTGTCTTGAGCATGGTGAGCTAATAGTACATATTTAATATTTTCTGCCCTAGCGATTTCATAAAAGAATGCCATTCGTTCCTTTCTGGCCCACTCTTGAAAGTTCCCATCACTAACTTTAGATAAGGTTTTTGTATATATTTTGATGTTATTTTCATTACAATATTCTTTAATATACTCTGCTTCTTTTTCCGACTCTTCCCGTCTTTGATGATTGACATGCGCTACGACAATCTCAATGTTTAACGTTTCTTTATTTTTAATAAGGATATCTAATAGAACACTTGAATCAATTCCGGTAGATACTGCCACTAATACTTTTTTATCTTTTAGTTGTGTTTTTAAATTGGTAATTATATTTTCCATACTATCACTCCCATCAAGTGGTCATCTTATTTTGTGTAAGATTATGTAAAATTATTACTAAAGTCATTATACTACATTCTTTAAAAATAACCATTAAATATGTAACAAAACCCCAAGAAATGTTGGGGTTTAGTAATAATTATATTAAGATATATACTTTTATTTAATCAACGGGATTAAGAAAGGAGTTTTTGTTCTCAAATCATGGGTAGTTTTTATCATACGAATCGTTCTAGTTTTGCCCCTGATTAACATTGTTTCAGTTTGAAAGATATCACCGTTTCGTACCACACCTTCTAACAGGTCACCTTTGGTAATACCAGTGGCACTAAAGATAATGTTATCAGTTCTAATCATCTCTTCAAGGGTATATACCCGATTAGCTTCAACTTTTAACTCTCTCAATTCCTTAAGTTCTTCTTCATCAATCGCAAGATTTTTTGGAGTTTTACCTTTTACATCGCTTCGTAAGATGAGTCTTGCTTGCATGTCTCCACCTAAACTACGCACCGCACCGGCTGCGAGCACACCTTCTGGTGCACCACCAATTCCATATAAGCAGTCTACTGGAGAAAAAGGAACACAAGTTAAGATTCCACCAGCTACGTCACCATCTGGTATCGCATAAACTCTTACTCCTAAATCATGCATCATCTTAATAGCATCTTGATGACGGTCTTTATCCAGAATGATAACAACAAGTTCATCTATATCCTTTTTCATTGCTTTAGAAATATTTTTTAGATTTTCTTCTAAAGGTAGATTTAAATCAATAACACCTTTGGCTTCTGGTCCAACAATCAACTTTTCCATATACATATCTGGGGCTGTTAAAAGGGTATCTGCCTCAGATACTAGGATTGCTGAGATGGCATTACTTTGTCCAACCGCAACCATTCTGGTTCCCTCAATTGGATCCACAGCAATATCCACCAGTGGCTCAGAACAACCATTACCAACAATTTCTCCATGATATAACATTGGGGCTTCGTCAATCTTACCTTCACCGATGACGACCTTTCCACATATGTCAATTGTATTAAGCATTGCTCTCATCGCCATAACTGCGGCACCATCAGCCATCATCTTATCGCCTTTACCCAACCATTTGAAAGCAGCCAAAGCGGCACTTTCAGTCACTCTACTAAATTCTAACGCTAGTTCTCTTTTCATAATATAACACCCACAATATTATAAACAATAAATATTAAAATAACTTAACATTAATTAATAAAAACGTTATTATAAAAATCCTAGTTATAATCATAACTAGGATTGATTCTTACTTATTTAATTTTTTTGACCTTGAACTTAACACACTTGAATTAAAGTGATGGATTAATTGGTCCTTACTATTCTTTTCATAAAAGGCATCTTTAATTAAAATATTAATCATTTCGGTGAAATTTATTCCCTCTTTTTCCATTAAGTAAAAACTTAATGAACCAGGAATGGTGTTTATTTCATTAACATATAAATGATCATTTTGTTCATCATATAAGCAATCGACTCGTGAAACCCCTTGAAGGTCTAATGCTATATATGCTCTTAAGGCTTCCTTCTTAATTCTTTCGGTTAATTCTTGAGATATTGTGGCCGGAATGATCCGATTAGAACTGGCATTTAGTTTACTTGAAGGTGTTTCATATTTATCACTAAAGCTTAAAATATCCGCACTTGGGATAACTTCTTCAACTGCTGATGTTCGATAAGTCTTTCGAGTTTTCAACACAGCACAGTTAAACTCTCTAAATTTTTCTAAAGCTTCTTCAATCAATACTTTATGATCATACATGAAAGCTATTTTTAATCCTTCGGTTAATTCTTGATCATTATAAGCTTTTTTTATTCCTATGCTAGAGCCAAGGGTTGCAGGCTTTACAATTACCGGATAGTTAAAACCCTTCAGATCAAAATGTTGATAATCAAAATCTGTCTTCTTTAGTTCCATCCCTTTTAATACATTAATGTTATTTGCTTGATATATATGTTTAGTAAACACTTTGTCTTGGGCAAGGGCACTCGGTGTAACCTTTGAGCCAACATAAGGAACTCCAAAGATATCCAAATACCCAGCAAGTGTCCCATCCTCAACCCCTGCCCCATGCACTACCGGAACAATAACATCAATAACTTGTTTACTAGGTTTTAATTTAGGAAGGTAACCAAAGGTAAGTCCCTTGCTTTCCCGGTAAAAAAAGATTTCTAAAGCCTTACTAAAATCTTCAGTTCTGAAAGTTTCTACTTTATCAAAACCAGGACCAACTAGGAATCGGTTATCTTTAGTAAGATATATCGGTAAAACATCATATAAATCTTTATCAATGGCAGCTAATACTTGCATAGCTGAAAGAATAGATATATCGTGTTCAACTGAACGTCCACCAAAGATTACCCCTACATTTAATTTCATCTACGAACTCCTCTCTAAAAAATTATCTGGTAGATCATTTTCAATTAATAAAACAATCTCCTCATTTTGATATTTTCTTAGGACTTCATTATAGGCATCAATAAATCTACTATATATATGAATATCTCGATACTCCACTTCTTGTAATACTTTCTCGATGGCTTTACTGGCTGGATTATTGATCAAATACACTTCATCAAATACCTTCCCCATAGCTATCCCCACCCTTCGGTTTAATTCTTCTTGTTTCTTTCCTCCATCAACAATCCCTGGAGTTATGATAACCTTTTTGATTTTGTAAGTTTTAGTTACTTCGATAGCACTTAAAAAGCCTTCAATATTAGAATTAAAACTATCATCTAATATGGTAATATTATCTTTTTTACTAACACTTAAGCGATGCAATACCGGTTGGGCTTTTTGAATGCCTTCAATGATATTAGGAATACTAACATTAAATCCAAGCTTTTTGATCTCACAAGCACAAGCAATGCTTGCAAGGATATTATAGATATTATGATAACCTAATAAATTTGTACTTACTTCAAATAAATATTCACCCTGATAATATATAGAAAATCGCATTTGATTATTCTGATAAGTAATCCTTTGGGCTTGATAATCAGCATTCTCTTTGATACCAACCGTTACTAACTTACATTTCAAATTACTTTCATAATTTTTCAAATACTCATTATCAATATTAATAATTCCAATCCCATCATTAGGTAAAGCCTCCAATAATTCTACTTTGGTTTTTAAAACATTATCAACTGTCTTAAATGTTGATAAGTGTTGTGGTCCGACTGATGTTACAATTCCAATTTGGGGTTTAACCATTTCCGCCAAATATCTAATCTCACCAATACGATATGCCCCCATCTCAGCCACCAAAACTTCAGTAGTTGGATGCAAAAGATTATTAATAGTTTTACTTATACCTAAGGGTGTATTGTATGAAGCAGGACTCATTACTACGGAGTATTCAGTTGATAAAATGTTTGTTAAGATGTTTTTGGTGGTAGTTTTGCCAAAACTCCCGGTAATTCCAATCTTGAGTAGATCTTTATGTTGAGCCAATTTACTTTTAGCTTTACATATATAATAAAAGCTTATAATCTTTTCAATTGGATAGTTGATGTTATTTGTGATTATAATCGTGACCGGAATCAAAAAAGTAATGATGAAACAAGTATATGAAATATCCGTTATCTTTATTAAAAAATATATATATACAACTATTAATAAAAAGGTAGTAATTAATAATCTTATTATTCTTTTGGTGACTTTTAACCTAATCACCATCTGTTTAAACGCAAAGCTAATCAGAATTAAAAGAATCCCGATGAAAATATTGATAATTAGGTGAATATCTAAACAATAGATAATAAACAATAGATAAATGACTAATACGTGATAATCATTTTGATAAAAGTTTTTGGTATGGTGTAAAAACTTCTTAAGGTTATAATGTTCTTGTTGGAAGAAAGTTAGGTATTTTATATACAACCGAACGCTTATTAATAATAAACCTATGGTAACTATATATATCATTTTATATCTAGATAGTTTTTAATAATAATGTGAAACCACTTAGCATCTTCCAAATAGGGAAAATGGCCCAAGCCTTCTAAGCGAACTAGTCCAGCATTCGGTATTTTCTTTTGCATCTTAAATGCTATTTTTAGCGGGGTGACAGTATCGTTTTCTCCCCATATAAGTAATGTCTCTGCTTTTATTTTTCTTAGGTCCTTTCTTAAATCTTCATTAACTACCTTCTTTAAAGTTAATCTCATTTTTTCTGTTGCTTGTTTATAGTCATTTGATGCATGTTTATTAAACCATTCTTCTAATTTTACATTATTCTTTGTTAACTTATAATAATTTTTTACCAACTTGTAACGCCATTTTCTAAAATAAAATTTAATTCCACGATTTATATTTAATCCTGCACTATCAACTAAGATTAAACGCCTTATTTTACTGTTATTGCTTGCGTATTTAATTGCTATTCTACCGCCAAATGAATGACCCAATATAATCGGTCGATGAATTTTTAAATCTGTACAAAACTTATCTAAAAAGTTACTGTAATCTTTTACCGACCATGGATCTTCTGGTTCATCACTGAAACCAAAACCTGGTAGATCTATTGCATAAACTGTATACTTTGTTTTTAATACATCTATCAACCCCTCAAAGGTATTTAAATTTTGGCACCAACCATGAAGTAATATAATAGGTTTTCCCTCTCCTACTTTTAAATAATTTATTTTAAGTTCCTGATACTTGTATTCCACACCAATCCCCTCCCTCTTTAATTATATTCAGTTGAAATCTTTTTAATAATCTGAACTATTAAAATATATAAAAAGGATCTCTTTTGATAGATAAATATCAAAAGAAATCCTGATTTTAGCTTTAATATTAATGGTATATCTTAATTAAAAACCCCATAAAATCCAGATTAGAATATAACCTACGGTTACTGCTGTTAGGGTAAATGGAACACTAATTTTCATAAAGGTTGGAGCACTAACTTCATAACCTTCTTTTCTCAATATTCCTAAACCAGTGATGTTTGCAGAGGCGCCAATTGGAGAAAGGTTTCCACCAAGGGTGGCTCCTGATAATAACCCAAAGTAGAAGACTGTTGGATCTAAATCAAGTTTTAATGCAATAATTGTTACTACTGGCAACATTGTTGCTACATATGGAATATTGTCAATAAAGGCAGATATTAATACCGAACCCCATACTAGAATAGTATAAATGATAAATGGATTATCACTAAGTCCTGCAATGAATTCCCCGATATCTGCGATAACTCCCATGTTTTCGATTCCCGCTATCACAATAAAAAGTCCAATTAACAGCAGCAATGTTTGATAATCGATTTCTTTAGCAGCCTCTTTAAAGACTTTTGCATCACGTTTGATTATGAAACTTCTAACTAGTCCAATAATAAATAAGGTCATACAAATCAAACCGTTAGTGATATCAGGTTTGTTTGGAATGAAAGATGCAATTATTAAGAGAACTACAGTTCCAAGAAGTAGTACAGTTGGAACATAATCTTGAACAACGGTTTTCTCCATTGGTTCAATCCCTTGTTTTTGTTTTCTGAAGATATATAACAAAATAAAGGTAGCGGCTATGGCACTGAGTTGAACCACAAAGAATAACCCCGGACGACCATCGTACCAGAAGAAGTCTAAGAAGTCCATCCCGTTATAATCGCCAAGTAAAATGGAAGTAGTGTCACCAACAAGGGTTGCTGCCCCCTGAAGGTTAGATGAAATAGAAATGGCAATAATACTTGGAACTGGTGAAATTTCAAGTTTTTTCGCAATCGTAATAGCAACTGGAGCAACCATTAAAACAGTTGCAACATTGTCAACAAAAGCGGATATGATTGCTGCAAATAAAGCAAGGGCAACAATCGCCCATTTAACATTTGGAGTTTTCTCAATAATCTTATCAGCAAGCAGCGATGGCATCTTTGATTCAATAAAGAGGAAGACTAAGCCCATCGTCCCCGCAATCATTAAAATAACATTCCATTCAATACTGGAAAATACATTATCGATTGGTAATATTCCTAGAATTACAAAAATAACTGCTGTTGATAAAGCAACTTGGGCTCTAATTTTCGGAAATGATAATAATAAGACATACATTAATAAAAACAGAATAATAGCTACAGGTTTCACAATTTTTCTCCTTCTTGTAATAAATTTGCTAAATAAAAGTCTCGAAATTTAAAGTATATCCGGATTAAAATCGTGATGACGAATATACTACCTTAGGCATTCTACTCCCTTTTATCTTATATAACTTAATATTATAATTTATTATAACATCAAGGACAAAATCTTTCAATTTATTGAATAATGAAAGGGTTGTTATTCACTAATAATTATTGGGTATTATTTTATATATATACCTTCATTGTTTTTGTTTACCTAATAACGTCTTATTTATGGTATAATTGAAAAGGATAAAATATTATAGACAGGAATGATTAAGATGAAAAAACCAAAAGTATTAGATGTTTTTTTAACCTTTCTAAAGATTGGTGCCTTCACCTTTGGTGGTGGTTATGCAATGATGCCAATCATGCAAAAAGAAGTTGTTGACAAAAAGAAGTGGGCAACCGATGATGATATTATTAAACTTCTTGTAATATCAGAGTCAACCCCCGGTGTTTTAGCTGTAAATTCTGCCACTTTCATTGGTTACAAAGTAGCCGGATTTTGGGGGAGTACTCTAGCAACGCTTGGAGTTGTTCTACCATCATTTATTATAATTTCAATTATTTCACTCTTTTTAACCCAGTTTCAAAGTATTGCTCTTGTTAAATATGCCTTTCTTGGCATCAGAGCAGGAGTAGCTATTTTAATATTAAATGCCGCAATCAAATTATCAAAAAAGATAAAGAAAGATATATTTAGCTATATCATAATCTTCTCATCTTTTCTAGTTGCTTATTTTACATCATTTAATATCTTATTCATTATGATGATTGGAGCTTTACTTGGAGTTATATATGGATATATCAATGCGAAACAAAACATAGAAGAAGGTGACAACAATGCCTGAGATCTTATTATTATTTTGGAAGTTCTTTAAGATTGGTCTTTTCACTTTTGGGGGTGGCTATGCCATGATCCCATTGATGAGAGCTGAATTTGTTGAGGGTGGATATATATCTGAACAACTATTAATTGATTTTATCGGCATCTCTGAATCAACTCCGGGACCGTTTGCTGTTAATATGGCGACTTTTATTGGAATGGAAAACGGTGGCTTTTTTGGAGCATTACTAACAACTTTAGGGGTTATATTACCTTCATATATAATTATTTTAATTATTGCTATGTTTGGAGCAAAATTTCTCGAAAGCAAGACGGTAAAGAATGCCTTTATCGGCTTAAAGCCAGTGGTTATTGGCTTAATCTCTTCAGTTGCTGTCGGATTAATTATATCCGCTATATTTCCGAATATCGTTCTTAAGATAAAAAATTTTGACTTTAACTTAAAAGGCTTTGATATTAGGACTTTACTAATAATGATTGTCTCCTTTGTCCTACTTAAATTTACTAAAAAGGCGTCACCTATAAAAATTATCCTTTTATCAGCCTTTTTAGGAATAGTTCTATATGGCTTTATACCTTATCTTTACTCAATTATAATAAGTTAAAAATATGAACTTGTTTAAAAAAGAAATTGTTAAAGGATGTATGAGTATAAATGACAACGATTTGATTTAATATAAATAATAAAACCGGATTTGTACTTGTGTACATAATCCGGTTTTTATTTTCAAATATATATATTATCCGATTGAACCTTTCATTTCTAGTTTAATTAATTGGTTCAATTCTACCGCATATTCCATCGGTAATTCTTTAGCAAACGGCTCAATAAAGCCCATAATGATGAGTTCTGTTGCTTGTTCCTCAGTTAAACCTCTACTCATTAGATAGAATAATTGTTCTTCACTAACCTTGGAAACAGTTGCTTCATGTTCAATATATGATTCATTGTTTTCCACAATATTGGTTGGTAGGGTATCACTAGTTGAATACTTATCTAAAATGATAGTATCACACTCAACGTTAGACTTAGAATTCTTTGCTTTTTTACCGATCTTTACTAGACCACGATAATTAACTTTTCCTCCACCTCGGCTGATAGATTTTGAAATAATTTGACTAGTTGTATTTGGTGCTAAATGAATCATTTTTGCACCAGCATCTTGGATTTGACCAGCCCCAGCAAATGCAATTGAAATAGTCGTTCCCTTAGCCCTTTCTCCTGCCAAAATACAAGCTGGATATTTCATATTAATCATCGAACCAATATTACCATCAATCCACTCCATATGGCCACCTTCTTCAACATAGGCTCTTTTGGTTACTAAGTTGATAATATTGGTTGACCAGTTTTGAACAGTTGAATAGCGACAATAGCCATTCTTTTTAATATATATTTCAACTACAGCCGCATGCAATGAATCTTTTGAATATTGAGGAGCGGTACACCCTTCAACATAATTAACACTTGCACCTTCATCAACGATTATTAGAGTTCTTTCAAATTGTCCCATTTGTTCTGAGTTTATTCTAAAATAAGATTGTAATGGTTTATCAATCTTTACCCCCTTAGGAACATATATGAAAGATCCACCACTCCACACCGCTGTATTTAATGCAGCAAACTTATTGTCATTAGCGGAAACTACTTTTGTAAAATATTCTTTAACTAGTTCGGGATACTCGCGAACAGCCGTATCAGTATCGCAGAAGATAACACCTAATTCTTCAAGTTCTTCAATGGTATTATGATATACCGCTTCAGACTCAAATTGAGTGGTAACACCCGCCAAATACTTTTGTTCGGCTTCAGGAATTCCCAACTTTTCAAAAGTATCTTTTATCTTTTGGGGAACCTTGTCCCACGAACTTTCAACATTTTCACTTGATTTAATATAATAAGTATACTCATCAAAATCAATTTCTGAAAGGTCAGGACCAAAACTCGGTAAAGGGCGTTTAACAAAATATTGATAAGCCTTTACCCGGATATCAAGCATCCACTTAGGTTCTCCTTTAATTGCTGAAATTTTACGAACTATTTCTTCATTTAAACCTTTACCGATATCGATTACTCGTTCAGCTTCGGTTTTGAATCCATATTTATAATCGCCAACAATCTCATTAATTTCTTCAAATTCTGTTTTCATATTTTCTTTTGGATTATTCTTCATGTCTTTCACCTTCTTCTCCTGCCAATATTGCTCCCATGGCTTTCCAAGCTAATGTTGCACATTTAACTCGAGCTGGGAACTTGGCAACCCCTTCATATACTATTGCTTCTTCCAAAGCATCGGGGTCAAGTGGTTCTTCCCCTTTAATCAAACGATAAAAGTCTTCGATAATGTTATTAGCACTATCAACTGTTTTACCTTTTAAAGTTTCTGTCATTACTGAGGCAGATGAACAACAAATTGAACATCCAGTTCCATCTTGACGAATATCAATAATATTATTATTATTTATTTTTGATTGTATCGTTATATCATCACCACATGATGGATTCTTCAAATGAAGTGTACGATAATTAGGATCATTTAATAAGCCTTTATTACGAGGGTTTTTATAATGTTCCATAATTACTTGACGATATAACATCTCCAACTTATTCATTTATTCACCTTCTAAAATTGCTTAAAAAAGTCTCTTGTATTTATTAAAGTTTCAATAAACGTATCAATGTCGTGTTTATTGTTATATATATATATTGTTGCTCTTAAAGTGCCAACACAACGAAGCCACTTCGTCACTAGTTGAGCACAGTGATGACCTGCCCGCAGGCAAATTTGATTCTCATCAAAATTGGTGGCAGCATCATGAGGATGAACGCCATCAATATTAAAAGCGATAATTCCTGTTTCAGCGGTTGGATTATAAACCGTTACTCCATCGATTGCTTTCATTTTTCCTATTGCATAATCTGCTAATTCTTTAACATGATTTTGAATATTATCAAAACCGAGTTTTTCTAAATAATATATTGCTTCCTTTAATCCAATAACTTCGGCGATTGGCGGAGTACCCGCTTCAAACTTATATGGTGCGACCTTATAGGTTGCATCATATAATTGTACATCATCATTCATATCTCCCCCTAATTCTAATGGGGGCATTTTTTCAAGCAACTCATATTTTCCATATAAAACTCCAACTCCTGTTGGTCCACACATTTTATGACCAGAGAAAGCTAGAAAATCACAATCTAAGTCTTTTACATCAACCTTTAAATGTTGGATCGCTTGCGCCGCATCTACGACTACTACGATATTACGTTCATGAGCAATCTTAATTATTTCTTTAATTGGTGTAATATAGCCCATTACATTGGATACATAAGTGATTGCAACCACTTTGGTTTTTGGTGATAAGACACTTAAGAATCCTTCAACCGTAATTCGGCCTTCTGTATCTAATGGTATATATCTTAATTTTGCGCCTTTAATTCTAGCAACCCTTTGCCAAGGCAAAAGATTACTGTGATGTTCAAGTTCTGATACAATGATTTCATCACCTGATTCAACATTTTCAAGACCATATGATGCAGCTACCAAATTAAGAGCACTAGTTGTACCCTTGGTAAAGACAATTTCTTTTGCCTTTGCATTAATAAAGTTAGCAACCACATCTCTTGCTTCTTCATATTCTTCGGAAGCTTGATGACTTAAATTATAGACACCTCGATGAACATTAACACCATACTTAGTATAATATTCATCCATCTTATCGATAACCGTTTTTACTTTAAGCGAACTAGCTCCACTATCCAAGTATACTAAGTCTGGATGCTGTTCATATATAGGGAAATGTTTTCTAATAGACGTTGTATCTAACATCTGTTCACCTACTTTAATTTTTCTTCAAGGTCTCTAACAATTCTCTCTTTAAAGTGTTCTAAGGTAATTTGATCTAATAGGGGATTAACAAGACTTACCACCGCTAAGTGTTCGGCGCGTTCTTTGCTTAGTCCTCTACTCATCAAATAGAACAATTCTTCTTTGCTCATTGAGCCAATGGTGGCACCGTGGCCTGCCATTACATCATATTCATCAATATATAAATTAGGATTAACTTCGATATTAGATTTATTGCCAACTAACATACCTTTGGTCTTTTGATAGGCAGCACTGCCCTTAGCACCGGAGATAATTGTTGTATTATTATCACAATAAATCTCACTTTCATCTTTAGCGATACAATAATTTTGAATCGAACTATTTGTCTGTTTTATATTATGATATATATATGCTTTATGTTTAATTTTTTGACGTTCAGTACTGATCAAGTAGTTATTTATTTTCGCATTGGCGTTAATACCATTAATATTAATTACTTGATTAATTTCAGTTTTATTATCTTTATTGATTAAGTTGTATAAAACAAATTCACTATTTTCATCTAAGGTAACATCTAAGTTTGATAAGAAGTTCTCCCTACCATTATTATATGTGAATAAGGTAATGGTTGAACCTTCTTCTAAATGTATTTTAATGTTGTTATTTTCTCCACTATCAACAAGTTGATAAATGACTGTATTTGAGTCTTTCTTAGCTATTATCGATAAGTCATTCTCATTATTTAATTCTATTGGGTTTTGACCTTTTCCATCAAAGCTTAGTTTTTCTGTACTCATGCCATCACCCTATTGTTTAGTGTTTAGTGCTCGCTCTTTTACAGCACATGTACCAATAGTTACTGGTCTTTCTTTTTGAGACTTGTTGACAAAGATATCTACATCATCCATTGCTAATTCTTCTTTGAGCCAATCATATCCTGACTTAACAATCTTATCGATTAGTTCTTTGCCACCAGACTTAACGATCTTACCGCCCATTAGAATATGAACATGGTCAGCATGAATATAATCCAATAAACGTTCGTAGTGAGTAATGACTAAGGCACCAAAATCAGGGCCCTTCATCTTTTCAATGTTTTCACCAACAATTCTCAATGCATCAACATCTAACCCTGAATCTATTTCATCTAAAATAGCAAACTTAGGTTGCAACATTTTGGCTTGAAGAATTTCATTGCGTTTCTTTTCTCCCCCTGAGAAGCCTTCATTGACATATCGGTGTGGTAAATCTGGATTCATTTCTAATTCAGCAACAGCTTTTTCGAGTGATCTAATAAACTTAAAAAGTGATATATGTTCACCCTCAGGTAAACGTGCTTGAAGTGCTACCTTGATAAAATCAGAATTAGTTACTCCGGCAATCTCACTTGGATATTGCATAGCTAAGAAGATTCCATTACGACTGCGCTCATCTACAGTCATAGCGAGTACATCTTCACCATCTAAAGTGATACTTCCATCAGTTACTTCATACTTGTAATGACCCATAATGGTTCCTCCGAGAGTTGATTTACCGGCACCATTAGGCCCCATAATTACATGCATTTCATTTGTGTTAATGGTAAGATCAATTCCTTTTAATATTTCGTTGCCTTCAACCGCAACATGTAAGTTTTTTATATCTAATTTTGACATCTTTCTTCACCTATTCTAAAACATTAAATTGATATCCCGCTTTTTCAAGCGCTGGATTTGGCTTAAATTCAACGTTGTTACTATAATAAACTTTCTTGTCATTTGTTACAAAAATAACTCCATACCCATCAAGTGATTTGACTAAATCATAACCCTTATCTATTCCTAAACCATAAACACCCGTTGCAAGAGCATCAGCTACTGCTGAGTTGGGACCAATAATAGTAACACTCATTAAGTCACTTTCAAACGGATAACCAGTATTGGCATCAAGCAGATGAGAGTAACGAACATCACCAACATATATATATCTTTTATAAATTCCTGAAGTAACCACCGTTACATTTTGATTATAGAGATCACCGATTTCCATGGCATCAGCACTCATAGAAGAGTTGTATAGTGGGTTTTCCACTGCCGTATACCATTCTTTTTTCCCTTGCTTATCATTTGGTTCTCCGTATATATATACATTACCACCTAAGGACATAAATACTGCAGTGAATGGATAAGACTTCATGTGATCCAAAACCAAGTCGGCGGCATATCCTTTAGCAATTCCCCCAAAGTCAAGTTTCATTCCCTTTTCTTCTAAGAACACGGTACTTTCTTCTTCATCAATGACAATCTTTTCGGGATTTAATAATTTCATAGCTGCAGAAATTTCTTCAATTGGCGGTATTGTGCAATCACTATCATCGTTAGGAGCCATACAATACTCAACCTTTCCGGAAATATCCCATAGTCTTGATAATGGTCCGATGGCCGGATTAAAGTAACCATCTGATAAATTATATATTTCAATGGAACGTTTCAATAAGTCGATAAAAGTAGGACTTACCACAACTGGTTCAACTCCAGCTTTATCGTTTACTTCCATTAATTCTGACTTGTCGATTCCATTTCCAAGCATCATTGGCGTTTGTTTAATAGAAAACCATTTTTCAATATCAAAAAGTATATCATCAACTGCCCAAAAGGCTTCCTTGACTTCTTCTTCTTTCATTTCTTTTTTATTATATTCAGCCCTTACTTCGCTAAATGTATCTAAATAACCCCAATAGCGTTTTAGAGCAACCAAATATCGTGAGCCACACCCACTTAAAACAAAAACCATAACAATTAGTACTAATCCTGAAAAAAATTTTTTCATATACATTCCTCGTTTATCTATAAGTCTATTTAGAAATTATAAAAGATTATATTATAAATCATATCAATATATTTTACCACATTTTCCATTAAATTAAAAAGATTATGCTATTTATATCTTTACCATAAGTAGGGAAAATTATCAGATATTTAGAAAGGGAACTCTTCCGAGTTCCCTTAAGATCTATTTAATTGAATAATCCATTGATGCGTAACGTTTATACATTGCGTATCTACGTTGTGATTCTTGTTTATTCAATTCTAATAATTCGTCAGCTACTTCTGGGTTGATTTGTCTTAATTGTGAATAACGAGTTTCACTCATTAGATAATCATTGTATTTATCCCAGTCTGGTTCTTTAGAGTCAATAATGAATGGGTTCTTACCTTCTGCTGCTAGACGTGGGTCATGGCGTAATAATGTCCAATATCCACATTCAACCGCAAGTTTAGTTTGAACTTGTGAATGACTCATACCACTACGTAAGCCTTGAGCGATACATGGTGAGTAAGCAATAATGATTGAAGGTCCTGGATAACTTTCAGCTTCTTTCATTGCTTTTAGTAATTGCATATGGCTTGCACCACTTGATACGTAAGCAACATATACATGACCATAACTCATAGCGATCGCAGCCAAGTCTTTTTTCTTACCAGGTTTACCAGCTGCGGTAAACTTAGCGATTGAACCAGTTTGACTTGCTTTTGAAGATTGACCACCAGTATTAGAATAAACTTCAGTATCTAATACTAAGATGTTAACGTCTTCGTTATTAGCAATAATATGGTCAAGACCACCAAAGCCAATATCGTAAGCCCATCCGTCACCACCAATGATCCATTGTGAACGTTTGACTAGATGGTCTTTTAATTCTAAGATTCTCTTAGCATAATCAGTATCTAATTTTTCAAGAAGAGGCACTAATTTATTGCGAACTTCTTTAGTAACTTCACCATCTAAGCGGAACTCTAACCATCTTTCAAATAATGCTTTAACTTCTTCATCAAGTTTTTCGTTAGCTATTGCTTCTTCCATAATTGTTGCAATTTGATCACCTAGTGCTTTTGCAGCAATTTGCATACCAAAACCGAATTCAGCATTATCTTCGAATAATGAGTTAGCCCAAGCAGGTCCTTTACCTTCAATATTGACTGTATAAGGTGTTGCTGGATAACTACCACCATAAATTGATGAACATCCAGTAGCATTAGCGATAACCATACGGTCACCGAATAATTGAGTAGCTAGTTTAATATATGGAGTTTCTCCACAACCAGCACATGCGCCGTGGAATTCAAATAATGGCTTAGCAAATTGAGAGTTCTTAGGGTTAGCTAATTTGTCAACTAAGTTTTCTTTGTAAGTTACATTATTGAAGAAGTGTTCAGCAATCTTATCAGAACCATATTCTAATTCTTCATCGATTGGTGTCATAACCAGAGCTTTTTGAACAACTCCATCAACCTTCTTACCTGGACATTGAACCGTACAAACTTCACAGCCAGTACAGTCAAGGGTAGAAACTTGGATTGAGTATTTTAATCCTTCGAAACCTCTTCCAACTGGTTTTAATGTTTTAGTACCTTCTGGTGCTCCAGCCATTTCTTCTTCAGTTGCTAGGAATGGACGGATAACAGCATGTGGACATACAAAGGCACATTGGTTACATTGGATACAGTTTTCAGGAATCCATTTTGGAACGAAGTTAGCGATTGCTCGTTTTTCATAAGCAGTGCTTCCAACATCCATCTTACCATTTTCATAACCTTCAAAGGCAGATACATTTAGACTATAGCCTTCTAAGTTATTAATTGGTTCAGCAATTTCGCGAATATAGTATGAACGATTATCGTCGGATACTTTTTTCTCTTTTGGTAAGTTAGCCCATTCTGGTTTAACTTTGAATTCTTTTAAGCCTTCAGCACCACGATCGATTGCAAGGTGGTTCATACGTACAATTTCTTCACCTTTACGGCCATAAGTTTTTGCAGCATATTCTTTCATTAATTTTTGTGCCTTATCATATGGCATAATCTTTTCACTTAATTTAAAGAATGCTGATTGAAGAATGGTATTAGTACGGTTACCAAGACCAATTTCATTTGCTAAACTTACAGCGTCAATTGTATACATTCTAATATTTTTTTCTGCTAATTGGCGTTTAAAGCCATCTGGCATGTATGCTTCTAATTCTTCATGACTCTTAACAGTATTTAGTAAGAATGCTCCCCCAGGTTTTAATGCACTTAACATGTCATATTTTTGCAAGTAAGAATCAAGTGAACAACCAATGAAGTCAGCACTATGAACTAAATAAGTAGAACGAATTGGTTCTGGACTAAATCTTAAGTGAGAACGAGTAACACTACCAGATTTACGAGAGTCATAAGCAAAGTATGCTTGTCCATAAAGATCAGTGTTTTCACCAATGATCTTAATAGTGTTTTTATTTGCACTAACTGTACCGTCACTACCAACACCATAGAAAATTAATTCAGTTACATTTTCGCCAGCAGTATTAATTTGTTCAGTTATTGGTAAGCTTAAGTGAGTTACGTCATCATTAATACCAATTGTAAAACCATCATGTCCTTCTTTAGCTAAGTGATCATAAACCGCTAAGATTTGAGAAGGAGTAGTATCTTTACTTGATAATCCATAACGTCCACCAATGATGAATGGAGCATTTGGTTGATTATAATATGCAGATTTAATATCGAGGTATAGAGGTTCTCCAGGTGCTCCTGGTTCTTTAGTACGATCTAATACCGCAATACGTTTTACTGTTTTAGGCATTGCTTCAAATAAATATTTAGTTGAGAACGGACGATATAGGTGAACAGTAATGCTACCTACTTTGCGACCTTGTTTATTTAAATAGTCAACGGTTTCTTTAATAGTTTCATTAACAGAACCCATTGCGATAATTACGTCTGTTGCATCTTTTGGTCCATAATAAACAAAAGGAGCATAAGTACGACCAGTTACTTTAGATATTTCCTTCATGTAATCAGCAACAATGTCTGGAACTGCATTATAGAATTTGTTTTGTGCTTCACGTGCTTGGAAATAAACGTCATCGTTTTGAGCTGAACCTAATTGAGTAGGTCTTTCAAAAGTTAAACTTTCTTCTCTAAAACGACGAACCGCATCTTTGTCAAGTAGTTTGTCGAAGACTTCATAATCCATTACTTCTACTTTTTGAATTTCGTGACTTGTTCTAAAGCCATCAAAGAAATGAACGAATGGAACTCTAGATTTGATTGCAGTAAGGTGAGCTACCCCTGCTAAGTCCATAACTTCTTGAACACTTGATGTTGCTAACATACCCCAACCAGCTTGACGAGCAGCCATCACGTCTTGATGGTCGCCAAAAATAGAAAGGGCTTGTGCAGCAATACTTCTTGCGGCTACATGAATAACCCCTGGTAATAATTCACCAGCGATCTTATACATGTTAGGTACTTTTAATAATAACCCTTGGCTGGCGGTAAAGGTTGTTGTTAAAGCACCAGACAGTAAAGAACCATGAACAGTTCCCGCTGCTCCGGCTTCTGATTGCATTTCTACAACTTTCACCGGCATACCAAATAAATTCTTCATTCCACGAGCTGACCATAAATCTACATATTCAGCCATTGGAGAAGAAGGTGTAATTGGATATATACCGGCTACTTCTGTGAAGGCATACGCACAATGCGCCGCAGCCTGGTTACCATCCATAGATTGGAATTTTTTCTTTGACATATTTTCCTCCTATGTTATTTGTTAATCTCTTACCTTATTATTATATCACAAAATACATCTTTAAGCAAAAATAACTACAATTTTTTATAAATATGTTAATGTTTTCATTATCTTTTTTAATATTTAATTTATTAATTTATTTGATTTATTACTTAATTTAAATCCTTTACTCTATAAATCAATCCCAAAAACTCTTTTCACCACGAAACCAATAACAAAAGAAATGCTTGCAACACCTAAACTAATCGATACCATCTCTAAAAATCTATGGAAAAATCTTTCTCCCTTAGCAACAGATATGTAGAAGTTAAAAATAAAAATAATACTAACCACTATTAGCAACATCAAAGATAAACATATATATACGTTATTAAACAAAAAGTATGGTATAAGCATTAAAATGATCGTAATAATATAGGCGCCACCAGTATACATCGATGAAGTTAGAGCCTCTTTATTACTAGACTCTTGTTTCTTTGATAAGTATTCTGAACTTGCCATTGATAAACTGGCAGCAATCCCAGCGATTATTCCCGCAAGAGCCACTAGTCGCACGCCACCTAAAGCAAAGCTCAACCCCGCAATCGTTCCTGTAAATTCTACTAGGGCATCATTTAACCCCAAGACAATTGAACCAATAAACTTTAATCTTTGTTCATCAATCTCATCGATATGCATTTGTTCATGTTCATTTTCATCTTTGATAATAAAATCTAGTCCTGTAATATA